>JAGSHA010000400.1 GCA_023954795.1 Oceanospirillaceae bacterium
AGCTGCATCTCCTGCGGTAACCGTTTGGGATATTCACTATAACCATCAGTTACCCAGCGTGGCATCTTGCCGCCAATGGCGATCAGGCGCACTCTCATCGGGGTTACTTAGCCTCGCTCTCGGTCTCGTCGATACTCCACAGGCGTTCGAGATCATAAAAGCTACGTGCGTCAGGCATCATGACATGCACCACCAGATCGCCCAGATCAACTAAGATCCAGTCACCGGTTTGCTGCCCTTCAACACCCATCGGCTGTAAACCCAACTTTTTGACCTTCTCTGCCACGTCCTGAGCAGTTGAGACCACATGACGGGAAGAAGTTCCGCTTGCGATCAACATGTAATCGGTAATTGTCGACTTACCACGCACGTCCAGCAGAGTGATATCTTTGGCTTTCATGTCTTCCAAAAAGCCGGTAACCAGTTTGATCAGTTTTTCTGTCTGCATTTGTCTCAATTCAATTGGTTAGATAACCGTAAAGGTTATGATCTTTTATGTATGCCCAGACCGGATCAGGGAGCAGGTAGCGAGGCGAATCGCCACGCGTCACCAGCTGACGAACCTGAGTGGCTGAAATACCCAGAGGGGTCATTTCATGGATCAGGACATGACCTGCCGGTTTACTCAGCAACTCAGCCTTATCCGTTACACGGTTGGCACAGGTAAAACGCTGCATGATTTCGTCTGGTTCAAAATGATATCCCGGGCGCGCCACGACGATAATGTGCGCATAGCCCAGAAAATCCTGCCACTGGTGCCACTTTGGCAACGTCAGGTAAGCATCCATACCCATCACCATACAAATGGGATGATGCTCGCCTAACTCCTCACGCAATCCTTGTAAGGTCAGTAACGTATAGGAAGGTTTATCCGACGCAATTTCACGGGCATCAGCCCGCAAAGCAGGCTCAGGCAAAACGCCAGCCTTTACCATGGCCAGACGCTGCTCCGACGTACAACCCGGTGCACTGCGATGCACCGGTTGCTTTGACGGAATCAGGCTGACCTGAGGAACTCCCAGCCACTGCTGAATCTCTAGCGCAGTCCGCAAGTGGCCATTATGAATGGGATCAAAGGTCCCGCCCATAAATACAAAAGCCTCGTTCACCGATAGCTCCACTTAGTTACGGATATGACCGTCACCCAAAACGACGTACTTCTCGGATGTCAGTCCGTCCAAACCAACTGGACCACGTGCATGGATCTTATCGGTAGAGATACCAATCTCGGCACCCAGACCGTATTCAAAACCATCGGCAAAGCGCGTAGATGCATTCACCATGACAGAGCTTGAATCCACTTCCAGTAAAAATGCCCGGGACTTTGTGTAGTTTTCCGTAATGATCGAATCAGTATGGTGTGAGCCGTACTTATTGATGTGACGAATCGCTTCCGCCATATCGTCCACCAGTTTTATCGACAAGATTGGCGCCAGGTATTCAGTGGACCAATCCTCTTCCGTGGCTTCGTTGATATATGGCAGCAGTTCGCGGGTGGCATCACAACCTCGCAACTCGACACCAATGGCCTGATAACGCTCAGCCAGTTCAGGCAGAACGTCTGCCGCAACCGACCGGTTTACCAATAGCGTTTCCATCGTGTTGCAGGTGCCGTAACGGTGTGTTTTGGCGTTAATCGCAACATTCACCGCTTTGGCTTTATCCGCATCACTGTCGATGTACACATGGCAGATACCATCCAGATGTTTAATCACCGTCACTTTGGCATCGGCACTGATACGTTCGATCAAACCTTTACCACCGCGCGGCACAATCACATCCACGTATTCAGGCATCGTAATCATCTGCCCCACCGCGGCGCGATCGGTCGTTTCTACAACCTGTACGGCGGTTTCCGGCAAACCCACTGCGGCTAAACCGGTTTTAATGCATTCAGCAACGGCCTGATTCGAATTAATCGCTTCAGAACCACCGCGTAGAATAGTCGCATTACCGGACTTCAGGCACAGGCTCGCCGCCTCAACCGTAACGTTCGGACGGGATTCATAGATGATACCAATCACCCCCAGCGGTACACGCATCTTACCAACCTGAATACCGGTCGGTCGGTATTTCAAATCAGTAATGGCACCCACGGGGTCAGGCAGGCCGGCAACCTGGCGCAAACCTTCGATCATTGTATCGATACCTGCCGGCGTCAGTTCCAGACGATCCAGCATCGCATCGTCCAAACCATTCGCTCGACCGTTATCCAGATCTTTCTGGTTAGCAGATTGCAACGCATCGCGGCTATTATCGATGGCATCCGCCATCGCCAGCAATGCTTCGTTTTTTGTGCCTGTCGCTGCTTTAGCTATCAACCGGGCAGCATCTCGTGCCTGCTGGCCCAGCTCAATCATGTACTCTTCTACGTTCATGAAGTCGTCTTCCCGATCAGTGATCGCCCCATTATAGCGCCGTCATTGTCTCGGGTCATGGTCACACTTCGCTGAATTCGATTAACCATTCCTGAAATCTCCTGCTATGATTGAACGTTTGTCACCCGCGGTGGCCTAACCTCTTCTATATTTAGACTTTAAGTATCTGATTTAAGCTATATAAACGTGAGTACGGATAACCGCCCCGCCCTATTTTCAAATAAATCCCTGTCTTTGATGGCTGCCTTGGTTTTCCTGGGCAGCGTACTGCTGGCGGGGAGTTATCTATGGTTTGCCGCCAGCCAACAAGCTGATGCGGAAACCCGTCGTCTCGGCCATTCGCTGGCCAAGCAAACGACGTTCCTGATCCGCCCCCTCATTCTGGCTGATGATCGAATCAGTGCTAATCATTTGCTGAAAGAATTAGTCGAACTGGATTATGTATCGGGTATGCAGCTCTCAGATGCACGTGAACAGGTCGTCGCGCGCTCAGGAAACAATGAAGGCATTCACGTACAACGCCGAATGATGCAGCAGGAACGTCAGGTCGGTACGCTGACATTGTGGTTAAACCCGAACACTCTACAGCAAGCACTGCATAAGCAACTCCTGCTGACGATGCTCTTTGTCCTGCTCAGCGGAAGCCTCACCGCCATCGTACTCTGGTACCGCTGCCGAGCGGCCGACGCAACGGAAAACAACATACCAACAGACGATTTCTCGCAGACACTCGCACGGGCGATCCCGGAATCCACCGGCACAGCCCCTGTGGAAAGGGACGATCTGCCCTCACTTGATCCTACGCGTCCAGACCCTCTTGTCGAAACATTGGCAGAATCTGACATATCCATTGAGAGCGATAACACCGAAGCTGATATTGCAGTCGCTTTTAACGAACCTGACTCGTCTCTGACAGAAACAACGATCGAACTGGAAGAGCAGCCACTCACGGCAAAACCGGCGAAAGAAAACCCGCTGCTACAACGCGGAAGAGATGAAGAACAGCTAGATCTTTATAGCTTTGAACACGAAATGGAACTGATGCTTACCCCAGAGAATGCGGCTTATATGCTTTACATCGACGCGACAT
>JAGSHA010000172.1 GCA_023954795.1 Oceanospirillaceae bacterium
AACCCATACAACCCATTCACCGCGTATACCGGTGCACCGGAGCATGCAGGTGGCATGTCCGGATCAGCCGGTCTGAGTGGATTTGAGCCAACCGGACGCTTTAAAACCGGCATCCTGGGTATGGCTAATGAAGAAGATGAATACCAATTGTCTATTCAGTATCGCTTTTAAGCAGCTCAGAATAAGAAAGAAAAGGATAATAACATGTTTAAGAAAATGCTCAGCGCAGCTGTCGCGGTTGCACTCTCTGGCCCAGTATTGGCGGCCACTCTGGAGGATGTTGAAAACTCCTTCTACCCATACAAAAATAGCGCCCCTGAGGTTGCGGGCCTGAAGGCAGGCATGACGATCAATAGCGCCAACGTTGATACAGTTAAAGACGCACTTGACCCAGCAATGTATCAATTCATTAAAAACGGGGATTACGAGATCCGTATCGGTGAAACCACCTCGTTTGATCTGCATGAAAACTATGTCGAAGCCTCACGCAAAAACCTGAACAGCACCTCACTGGGCGATGAACCCGGTCAGATCAACGGTTTTGTGGCGGGTCGTCCGTTTCCGGAAGATCCTAAAATGGATGATCCCCGTGCCGGTGAAAAGCTGGCGTGGAACTATAAGTACGGTTACAACTGGGGTGATACTGGGGCGGTGTATCCGTTCTACTGGAAGTTCCGCGATATGAACTCCGGAAAAATCGAGCGTAACATCAAGTTCAACTTCCACTTCCTGAACTATAAGCACCGTGTGCGCCATGATCCGCAGCCGGATGTTGCACAGAATCCATCCAACTTGTTCCGTGGCATCTACGTACGTGTATTAGAGCCGTTTGATGTGAAAAACACGCAGCTGCTGATTCACCGCTACGAGGACGATCTTAAGCGTGACAATGCGTACCTGTATCTGGGATTCCAGCGCCGTGTACGTCGTCTGTCCACCGGTCAGGTGACCGATGCATTCCTGGGTTCCGATCTGATGATCGAGGATTTCGAGGGCTACAACGGCCGGATCAGCGACATGAACTGGTCGTACAAAGGTACTCGACACCTGTTGATGCCTTACTACAACCACAATGATCAGCCGCTGGACGCTGAGACCCATAAAGATGACGAAGGTTATCAGGTGGTGAGCTTCACAGGTAAAGGCGGTTGTTTCCCGAATGTCAGCTGGCAGTTGCGTAAAGTGTATGAAGTCGAGTCCATTCCAGTCGATACCAACCACCCGCTGAGTAAGCGCGTGCACTTTATCGATGCACAGACTTACGCCGTACCACGCACCAACGCCTACGACCGTAAAGGCGATCTGTGGAAAGTATTCACCATTGGACAATCTCATCCAGATCACCACCTGCCAGCAAACAAAGGCAGTGGCGTGTCGATCGATGATGCATTTTCCATGGTCGATATGCAGGCTACACACTGCACAACCGGCCAGTTTAAAGGCCAGCTGGATCCTAAGCTGAGCCCACAGCGTACCTTTACGGTACAGAACCTGCGCGCATCCGGTCGGTAAGGCTCAGGTTCACATCATCACGTTACCTTTTGCCGGGGTACGCGCTGCGTACACCGGTTTTTTTTAGCAGTTATTCGCAAAACGAAAAAATCCTGCCTATATTTCCTCGCACGAACACTCTGGTCAGAGAGGTTTAGCTGCCAACAGAACAATATTCAAACAGCAGTTTTAAACACAGCAATTACCATTTTTGATTTTTTTTGTTAATCTGGGCTTGGTTATGTTCCTTTAGCAAAGTTGTACCTAAATAGCTTGAAATCGAAAGCAAAGATATTCACGTTTTTAGTGGTAAGCTCATACTCTAAAGGGTGAAAACATGACTCTCGGTTATCTGACCAAAACGGGTGTCTGTCTTTAGTTTTTTTAGGATGTCACAGGATGACTGGCTCACCATATCTGTTGCTGGTGAATGGCAACGAAGAGCAACGTTCACACCTCGCACGCTTTATCACTGCAAACACTCAATACAGTGTTATTGAAGCGGATAGCGGTGCAATGGCTGCGGGGCTGTTAAAGACACAAGATATCCGCTGTGTTGTCAGCGATATCTATATCGACGGACTGGATGGCTGGCGTCTCGCACGCATGGTGCGATCTGGCGTGTTCAGTTGCAGCGAGCTCACACCGTTCATCATCGTCGCCTCCACATGGTGTAAACGGATTGCCGAAACCACCGCGCGTGAATTCGACATTGATCACCTGATACCTTATACCCAGCACGAACAGCTCAAGGAGCTGTTAAGTGAATCACTCGCTGAATCTCACCAATATCGTCACGCCAATATTCTGGCCATTGAGGATTCAGAAGATACCTCAACACTGATCCAACGTATTTTGCGTGGCCGCTTTGAAGTCGATATAGCAGAAGACGGCCCCAGCGGACTGGAACTCTGGCGACAGAAAAGACATCCAATAATTCTGCTGGATGTGATGCTACCGGGCATGTCCGGTCCTGAAGTGATGGAAAAGATCCTTGAGGAGAAACCCGATCAAACGATCGTGATTATGACCGCGCACGGTACGATGGATCTTGCCGAAGAACTGATGCTCAAAGGCGCTTCGGACTTTATCAGCAAGCCCTTCCGCAATGCCCAACTCCGAAAAGTGTGCGAGATCGCTTCCCGTCGCGAGGACTTTCTGGTCAGTAACGAACAGTTTGCCCAAACCATCGAATCTTTGCGCCGCAATGAAAACGCGCTCGATAGTCAGGCACGTGAGCACAAACGCATTCTCAACAACCTGACCACAGCGGTGTTGGAACTCGACTCCGACGGTCAGATCGTATTCTTAAACCAAGCCTGGAAGCAGATGACAGGCCTGACCGAACAAGAGACATTGGGACAGAAGCTCTCTGGTTTTGCCTGCCGTGAAAGCCACACGTTTTCTAATGAGGTCGAACATGCGACCAACGACATTATTCAGCGTAAATGTATCCGTACACGGTTGGAGTTTAAGCTCAGCAGCCAGTACAGTCAGGGGGCATGGGTCGAAGCACGCCTGAATCGCATTATTCGTGATAACGATATGATCGCGATTTCCGTATCGATTGATGATATCTCCGCCCGTAAACTCGCGGAGCAACGGCTGGAACATCTGGCGATGCACGACTCGCTAACGGGCCTGTATAACCGACACTTCTTTGATACTGAGCTCGCACGCACTGCAGCTATGGCCCGAAGTACTGGCTCAGTACACACGCTGCTCTATATCGATCTGGATCACTTTAAAGCGATCAACGACACCCAGGGCCACAACCAAGGTGACTACGTATTAGAAGACGTGGCTGGTAAATTACGCCACCGTCTGCGCGACACTGACCGTCTCAGCCGTATTGGTGGTGACGAATTCACCGTCATTCTGATGGATACCGATCTGGATCAGGCGCACTATATCGCTGAGGACTTGTGCGAACTGGTCGCTATGGATCAATACACTTTCGGTGACCAGATCTACAAAATCAGCTGCAGTATTGGCATGTGCCTGATCGACGGCTCAACGGACAATGCACAGCTCTACCTTCAGCAAGCCGATATCGCACTCTACGTCGCTAAACGCAACGGCCGCAACTATGTCCACAGTTATACCGAGCAAGACAAAGAGAGTGACGATGTAAAATCCAGTATGCAGTGGTTGCATGCCGTACAGCAGGCGATCACTCAGGATAACCTCATCCTGCACTTCCAGCCGATCTATCATATTCCGACAAATCAGATCGCTTATTACGAAGCGCTGGTACGACTGGTGATAGACAATAAAGTCATCTATCCAGGTGACTTTATCCCTGCATTGGAGCGCTTTGAAGACATCTCCCTGCTCGATCAGCACGTCATCAGCAAGGCGATCCGTTCACTCTCCACGCACCCTGAATTGCAAAAAGTCGCAATCAACCTGTCGGCCCAGGCATTTCGTAATGAACGTTTGGTACCGCTGGTACAGGAGAAGCTGACACAATACGGCGTAGAAGCCCGCCGGGTTATCTTTGAGCTCACCGAAAGTGCCAGCCTTTCCAACCTGAGTGCAACTCAGCACATGGTGGAACAGCTATCAGAGATGGGGTGTGCCTTCTCCATTGATGACTTTGGTACCGGCTTCAGTACCTTCTCATACTTGAAAAACCTACCCGCTGAGACAGTCAAAATTGACGGTTCTTTTGTTAAAGAACTCACCAACAGCAGTATCGACCGAGCATTGGTAAAATCCATTCGAGAAGTTGCCTTTGCACTGGGCAAGAAAACGGTCGCTGAGTTTGTAGAAGATAAAGACACCCTCGATCTGTTACGCGAAATACAAGTCGAGTATGCCCAGGGCTATTACCTCGGTAAGCCTAAACCGCTCTTAGAGCTCTTTGGCACTAAAACGGAACCAGACGTATCTCATTCGCAACAGGAAGTAGCGATGCAAACCCAGGATGGATCAGATGAATAGCAGCGCTTAATTCTCAGAACCCTGTTGCGATCAGCGCTAGTGACCCGGGATTGGTTCACTGCTTATGCTGTTTGTGGCTGTTCTGTTTGGTTTTATTCTTAATAAATGGAATTCAACACGATGGACACGCAACCCACTCAAACACACGGCAGTGAAACGGACACAGATGATCCTAAAAGCCTGACAGAACACTTTACCTACGGTGATCTTATTGTTGATTACCTCAAAGGCATGGGTGTCTCACATATTTTTGGGGTGCCCGGCGGATCAATCGAACCCTTTTTCGACGCTGTTGCCCGCGCTGAGAACAGAGGTGTCGATCTGCAGATGATTGTTTCGCGCCATGAAACGGGCGCAGCCTTTATGGTTGACGGTCATATCCGCGAAACCGGTCGTTTTGGTGTGTGCTGTTCAACCACAGGCCCCGGCGCCACAAACCTGATCACCGGTGTTGCAAACGCATGGGAAGAGAACTTGCCTATGCTGGCCATTACCGCTCAAACACCGATGGCTAAGTTTGGAAAAAAAGCACTACAGGACAGCTCCTGCTCCGCGGTCGATGTGGTGGGTATGTTCAAACACTGCACAAAATACAGCACACTGGTGTCGCATACCGATCAACTTGAACATAAGCTGATTACCGCTTTAGTCACCGCGAACACACATCCAAAAGGCCCCGTTCATTTGAGCCTACCCGCGGATATCGTTAATACCTCGCTGCCTAAGGCTTCCAATATAAAAACCGGCTTGCTGCAACAAACATTGGATGTATCTACACCTTCAGCACTGCAGCAACTCAATTCTGAAATCGGCAATGCGGAACGTATTCTCTTATTTGTCGGGGAAAACTGTAAGCTGGAAGAGAATCAGCTAATTCATTTTGCCGAGCAAATAAACGCTGCAATTGTTTCAGATCCAACAGGAAAGCGCTGGGTCGATGAAACCCATCCTCGCTATTGTGGTGTATTTGGATTTTCAGGCCATAAAAAGGCCCGCACTCTGATTACAGATCAAAAGTATGACCTGCTCATCGCTCTGGGTACGCAAGCTGGTGAGCTAGGTACCAGTGGCTGGGATTCCCAACTGCTAAACCCGAAGCTCGTTCACATAGATGAATCACCCAGCGTATTTTCTCGTACACCCGGAGCCAGGATACACGTTTGCGGTTCTTTACCTGATATCATCGGTCAATTGATCACAAACGTTGCAATTCAGCGAGCGCAAGGAAAGCGCTGGCAGGACCTCGCTGAAACGGTTTCTGACATTCCGTTACTCTCGATCGAAGAACAGTCACTAACACACAGCAATGCAATCCCACTCAAGCCTCAGCGAATGTTCAGCTCGCTGGCCCGTCTCCTTCCAGATGAGACGCGGATATTCGTCGATGCAGGTAATTCATGGGCGTGGGCTATACGCTACATGCTGCGATCAGATACACGAGGATACTTTCGGATTGCAATGGCTTACGGCTCAATGACTTGGGCCATCGGAGCCTCAACAGGGTCGGCGGTAAGCAACCCCTCCGCCCCTCACCTCTGTATAACCGGTGACGGTAGTTACCTTATGGCCGGGCAGGAAATCACCGTCGCGATACAACAGAATACGCCTCTCGTCATGATGATTCTAAATGACGACGCACTAGGGATGGTAAAGCACGGTCAACGTCTAGGAGGCGCTGAACAAACTGGATTCACACTACCTCATGTCAACTATGCAGCAATAGGTGAAGCAATGGGGATAGAAGGTATAGTCATCGAAACACCCGGACAACTAGAAGACCTGGATTTTGTCAGACTATTTAGCAAACAATCCCCAACCATTATCGATATGAGGATAAATCCAGAAGAAGTACCGCCAATGGGTGAACGGATCAAAGGTCTGGCGACAGCTAAATAACTAGTCACATACAATGAATAGATAAAGGGGGATCAACTCAGTTCCCGATCCTCCTTGCCATTGTAAATCACATCTGAGCATTGCATTGGAAGAAAAGCCCCTGCCGGACGCTCTCTCGCTTCAACATAACAAGCCTGTAAACCGGAAGACACCGCGGTACTGATTAGTCGTTCTACCTCAATACCGCTAAATCCCTGATCGGCTAGGAACGCGACTAAATAACCACCATAATTCAAACACTCATCATATTCAGCAGCCAGGTAATCACTAATTTCATAGGATAGAGCTTCGTGCTCACCTACCTCAAATCCCAGCTTGTGACATACCCTCTGCATCGCAACGACTCGCTCATCACCTTTAGCGATGGGGCGCGCATATCCTGGCAGCTCGTTTTTATCGGATAAGTGCCGCTTAACAATCTCTTCAACACTGCTACCTTCACGTCTCTCCATCAACGCAGTCTCGATAAAGCTATGACATCGCACCATAACGCCCGTGGCATACATTAAAGAGT
>JAGSHA010000029.1 GCA_023954795.1 Oceanospirillaceae bacterium
AAGCGGGTATGTTGTTTGTGAACAGCCAGAACGTGCGCGATCTGCGTCAGCCATTTGGTGGCATTAAAGCATCCGGTACGGGCCGTGAAGGTGGTACCTACAGCTTTGAAGTGTTCTCTGAGCTGAAAAATGTCTGCATCAGCATGGGTGATCATCATATCCCTAAATGGGGTGTTTGATTTGGTCGTCCTGTAGGAGCGTACTCTGAGCGTGGGAACGGGGGCGGTTTGACAGTGTTGTCGCCGTCTGTCGTTAAGGCGTTTCAGAACGAGTCGCGATCATAGAGCGGTCTGCATTCCCACGCGGGAGCGTGGGAACGAGGGTGACTGTTCATCGACAGTCGCGATCACGGGATCGTCACTACAGGTGTATTGTTTAGAAAATGGAGAGGTCTAATGCCCCATTTTATCGTTGAGTATTCAGCCAATCTGCATGATCAGCTGGAGTTTCAGGCACTGTTCAAAGAGCTGCATGAATATGTGGTGTCTACCGGTGCCTTTCCGCTGGGTGGTGTGCGCAGTCGGGCGATCCGTTGTGAAGATTACCGGGTTGCAGATGGTCGGGAAGAGTTCGCTTTCCTCAATCTGAATTTGAAGATAGGCCACGGGCGGGATATGGCATTAAAACAACAGGTGGCGGAGAAGGTATTCGCGATTCTGTGTACCTGGATGAAACCGGTTACGGATAACGGTTACTGCCAGATCTCCTTTGAGATGACCGAGCTTGATCCGGTGCTGAAGTTCAACAAAAACAACATTCATCCGTTGTTTAAATAACGTTTCAGGTGTGAGCCTCTGCGTTTAACGCGGAGGTGTCAGTGTGCTCTGGTATCTGGTGAAAAGGGCCGTTTCAGGTTTCGGACAGGTCATGTCCTGTTGCTGCCCGCTTTCTGTCACCCCGGATATCGTCTGTCGACATACGCTGTGAAGGCGTGATTGGCACTGGGAGCACACGAGTAAGTCTATTATGTTCTCTGCGAATTGTTAAACGGCCATATACGCGGAAGGCTACGCAGTGAAATGACTAGTCCTTTTCAAGTAGTCTGACAAAAAAGTAGATGGCCGTTTAACAATCCGCCCGAAGGGGCTTACAAAGCGATAAGATCTCGTCGTTAACAATTTTCGACAGACAACCAGTTTGCCTGTAATTGTTGTCTTGATCTCTTATCGCTCTGTAAGCCAGAGGCCTAAGAGATTTACTCGAGTGCTCCCTAACCACCTTGGTTTACTAAGGTGGTCTTTTTTTATACAGCTTTTGAGGCTCTTCGCCTAATTCCTGCTCTATCTAGACACTATCTATCGGTTATCTGTGGATTAGCCCCATCTAAATGGGCTTCACGCCTGAAATTTTTTTCTGTTCCGATTAGAATCTACGGCATTCAACTCAACATCTGGTAAGAGTAATTCCGAATGGGAAGAAGTTTTGAAGTCCGTAAGGCCAGCATGGCTAAAACCCAAGGTGTCCGCGTAAAGATTAACTCCAAGTTTGGTAAAGAGATCTATATGTGCGCCAAAAATGGTGGCATAGATCCGAACGGCAACCTGACATTGCGCCGTTTGATGGAGAAAGCGAAGAAAGAGCAGGTCCCTACCCACGTTATCGATCGTGCACTTGAAAAAGCACAAGGTGGCGGCGGCGAAGACTACCATCCGGCACGTTATGAAGGTTTTGGTCCGGGCGGTTGCATGGTGATCGTGGACTGTCTAACGGATAACAACAACCGTACCATCGGTGACGTACGTATCTGCTTTAACAAAGCTAAAGCGAAGATGGGTACCCCAGGGTCTGTTTCCCACATGTTCGATCATCAGGCCGTTCTGGTCTTTAAAGGTGATGACGAAGATGCAGTGCTGGAAGCACTGATGATGGAAGATGTCGATGTAACCGATATTGAATGTGAAGATGGCATGATCACCGTTTTCGCTCCACACACTGAGTTCTTCAAGGCAAAAACGGCAGTTATCAATGCATTCGCCGATGTTGAGTTTGAAATCGATGAAATCTCTTTCATCCCTCAGACCTCAACGCCGCTGAGCGGTGATGATGTTCCAGTCTTCGAGCGTTTCCTTGAAATGCTGAACGACTGTGAAGATGTGCAGCAGGTTTACCACAACGCAGAGATCGCTGAATAAGCATCACACACGGCTATTCTGAAAACCCACCTCGGTGGCTGTCCTGATCGGGACGGCTATCGAGGTGGGTTTTTTATTGCCTGCAATGCTCAAAACGAGTCGATCCTGATGTTGCCCGCGGATGAGTTGCTATGGATGTATCGCTTGCGGTTACACAGTAAAGGCTTGCATAAGTATTGTAAGTTATTATGACATCCGAGGCTGGATGACTGGAGCTGATCGATCTCTCTTCCGCTACGTAGGGCGAGTGTATCCGTTCAACGAGTTTCCACTGTTCAGATAACAAAGCCCTTCGGCTTAAGAAGGGATAGATTGAAACAATAGCGGCACAAAACAGGATGTGTAATGGCAGACTACAGCGCAACAATACTATGGCAGCGCGCCGATGATGAGGTATTTACGGATAATCGATACAGCCGTGGCCATGAATGGCAGTTTGATGGTGGGGTTACCGTGGCGGCCTCATCTTCGCCCCACGTGGTGCCACTGCCGTATTCAGTGGAGGCCAATGTGGACCCTGAGGAGGCCTTCGTGGCAGCGTTGTCCAGCTGTCATATGTTGTTCTTTCTATCCTTCGCGGCTCAGCAAGGCTTTGTGGTGGATACGTACAATGATCAGGCGGTAGGCACGATGGCCAAAAACAGTGAAGGCAAAGTCGCCATGACACGGGTGGTATTGCGTCCGGGTGTACGTTTTAGCCCTAATAACATACCGTCATATGCCCAGTTGCAGGCACTGCACCATGCTTCGCATGAAGCCTGCTTTATCGCTAACTCTGTCACTACCGAGGTTGTGACTGAAATCATCGAGCTCTGATACCCCGTTGAACTGACGATTAAGAAGCTCCAAGAGTTACAGGCAGCTTTCATGCTGTTGCTGAAGGTACTTACAAGCATCTGGAATACCTTCCTGCGCCGCGCGCTTAAGGTAATGGCGCGCTAGTATTTTATCGACAGAAGTCCCCAGCCCTTCATACAGCGCAACCCCATAGTGATAACGGGCAAGGCTGGCATAGCCTGCCTCATCCTCTTGTTCGGCACCCCGTTTCATCAGTGCGGTGGATTTTTGGAGATCGCGGGTGATACCCACACCAGATTCGTAAATCTGAGCCAGCCAGATCATCGAATACACATCGTTCCAGCGTTCTATACAGTCTTCAAATATTCGAATGGCGGTCGCGTGATCGCCGGTTTTATCTGCGGCATACCCATACAGGCATTTGATGCGTTTCCCGCTGTCGACCTGTTCGTTGTAGGAGAGGTCGCTGTATTCCCCGGTATCTGCCAAAACCGGAAATGACATGCACAGCATAAGTGTGAGCGGAGTAAGCCATACGTAGCGGTGAGCAGCCATAGCGAAGCACCTGTTCTCTTGATGGGATGAAAGGTACAAGTTTATAAGGGAGAGAAAGGGGGAGTGTCAGGAAAGTGTAAGGATTGCAGGCGTTTGGGAGTCAATAGCCGTTTTTCGCAAGGTGGATGCGAATAAAACGTAGAGGGCAGTCGGAGATAAGATATCGAAGCCCTCTGTTTGTGAATGTCAGGTAAAGCTAGCCTAAGCCAACCTTAATGCCCAGCAACACCAATCCCGCACCGATGACACGTTCCAATCCGCGACGAATTTGATTCAGACGTGCCTGAATCGCTGGACGAGATAACAATAGAATAATCAGGCACAGCCACATCGCTTCTGTCACCAAGGGCGTTGCGCCGTAGAGCATCATCGTTTTCCAACCATGGGCGGCGTTGATGATCTGGCTGAACAGGGCGATAAACATCAGCAGCAGTTTTGGATTTAGCAGGCTGACCATCAGGCCGCTAAGAAATGGATTACGCAGTGACAACGCACCATGTTGACCCTCCTTATCATCGGCATTGCTGCGGGTGAGCAGGTAGGTGACACCCATGTACAGGAGGTAGGCGCTGCCAAACCAGCGAATGGCATCATAGAGTGCCGGAGTTTCGCTGATCAGGGCGGTGATACCCAGCATCGATGCAACAACGTGAACGGAAAGCCCCATTGAGAGTCCGGCGACGGTAATAAACGCACCTTTTTGATCCATTTGCAGTGTTCGACGCAAAACCAGTGCGGTATTCGCACCCGGCACCATTGCTCCCGCAAAACAGATTCCCGCCAATAACAGCCATTCGTTCATGTTTACTGCATCCAATACTGATCCTTTATGCGGGCAGTGTAGGGGGCGCAGGTTATCATCACCAATCACTAAACGGGATGTAGGTTATATCGAAAATGATATGACTTTCTTGATATTTGTTGTTGAATTTCCGTTTGGCGGGCCCGCTCTTATTCCGTATGAGTGTTAGGGGAGATGGGGGGCTTCCTCGCGGACGGTATTGAACAGGGTTTCACGCAGATAGCGGTGTGCGGGGTCAGCTTTCATACGGTGATGCCAGATCATGTAGTAGGCGCTGTTTCCTATCTCTAACTCGCGTGGCAGTTCTCGGATCTGAAGGTCATAGCGGTAGCCAAGATCGTTCGCGATATGTTGTGGCAGCGTGAGCAGGTAATCAGAACGGGCGGTGATGGCCAGTGCTGAGTGGATAAAAGGCACTGTCACTTTCAGTTGTCGATGAAGATTGAGCCGGGCGAGGGCGCTATCAACGGCGCGGATTTTGTCACCGCCCCCAGTGACGGCCAGATGCTCGGCGGCCATATAATCATCCAACGTCAATTCTGCGGCCTGTGCTAACGGATGCTCAATACTCATCAGGCAGCAGAAGCCGTCTGATCCTACCTGCCGACCGTAGATATCATCAGGCACCTGGTCGAGATAACAACACGCGAGATCTAAACGTCCCTGCCGTAAACTATCCATCATCGAAGGTTTCCAGAGATGAAAATGGATGCCGATTCCCGGTGCGTTTTTTTGCAACTCTGCAAGGAAGCTGGGTGCCAGTTCCTGAGTGACATAGTCGGTTGAGGCAACGTTAAATTGGCCCTGATAACCGGCCGGTTCGAACTGGTTGGGTGTAAACAGTGTTTCGAGTTGATTTAGCGTTGGAGGGAGCTGCTGCCAGATCGATTCGCCTCTGGGGGTCAGGTGCATGTCGTTGCCGACGCGGACCATCAGTGGATCCGAAAATATTTCGCGTAGTTGTGACAAGTTGCGGCTCATCGCAGGCTGGCTGATATGGGCGAGATCGGCTGCCTGGGTGACGCTGTGTGTGCGTAATAAGTGGTAGAGCGACAGCAGTAGATTGAGGTTGATCTGTGAGAGTTCCATAGCGGCCAGCGTATCAGGTCAGGTTATAACGATAAAGTATTACCTGCTTGCTCTGGCAATGCCAGATAATGGTGCCTATATCGTGAATATCTTAATAAAAAGGGATCAGTGTGACATTAGCGACCTGGCTTTCCATTCTCGCAATATGTGTTCTGGGCGCAATGACACCCGGCCCGAGTCTGGCCGTTGTGTTACGTCATACGGTGACGAACTCCCGCCAGCACGGTTTCGCTGCCGCGATATTTCATGCGGCAGGTGTTGCCTTGTGGGCATTGCTGACGGTTTGGGGGCTAGCCATATTGGTGACTGAGTCTCCTCTGCTATTTAAGGTGATCACCTGGGGTGGCGCAGCATATCTGGCGTGGCTGGGTTTTAAAGCGTTGACCGCAAAGGGGCAAGGGATGCTGCATGTTGGTCAGGCACCTCAAGTCTCATACTGGCGAGCGGGTGTTGATGGCTTGATGATCTCTTTGCTGAATCCCAAGCTGGCGTTGTTCTTTATCGCACTCTTCTCACAGTTTGTATCTGCGGATCAGTCGTTAAGCGATCAGATGATCATGATGGCTACGGCAGGTGGAATCGATGGCTTGTGGTATGTACTGGTGGCGCTGCTGTTTTCTCAGTCTCGCGTTCTTGCGGGCCTGCAGAAGCATACTAAATGGATCGACCGTATTACTGGCGGTATTTTTATAGGGCTGGCTGCACGTGTGGTGACATTGTCGTAGCTGTTTATTGGGCGCTGGTACTGCAGGACACTAAAAAACCCGGCTGATGGCCGGGTTCTTTTTTCTATCCTTGTTTGGTCGCTTTGGCTATAGAAGAACAGGTGGTGCTGTATTAATCGGCGACAGCGTCGATATTTTCATGCGCCCACATCGCACTGGCTTCATAGGCTTCGCGGTATAGGTAAATATCGATGCTGGGATCAAGGCTGTCCCATTGACCGGTCATATAGTGTTCTGTATTACGCAATATATGCCCCAGTATCCCGCTGCGATCAGACAGTGCTGCGGTGATGTCGTCGCTCATTGGCAGCCGTTCCAGCAGCTCTTCCTTTGTAATACCCAGCATGGCGTGCACGGTGGAGAGCATCCCCACCAGAAACGCTGAGCTTGGGTTAACGCCAGCTGTGCGCTCGGCAATGAGTTCACACATATAGCTGGTGGTGAGTGTTTGTAGCGTCAGCTCTGATGGTTTATCAGAGTTGTTGGACAGAGAGATCAGAGTGGCCCATTTCTTAATTTCTCCAAAGCCGATTAGAACAATGGCTTGAGCCAGACTTTCTATTTTCTGCACCAGTGCAAATCGTGAAGAGTTGACGATTCGCAAGAGTTTAAGCGTCAAGTTCGGATCGCGGATGATGATGTTTTCCAGATGATCGGGGGACGTTTGCGGATCATCCAGTGCGGCCAGCAGTTCGATCAATACCAGTTCGTTGTCTGAAATCTTACGCCCTTCGATCACCTGTGGACGAGACAAGAAGTAACCCTGAAACAGTCGGAAACCCAGATTAACACATTGCTGAAACTCTGCTTCGGTTTCAATCTTCTCAGCCAGCAGTGCTACCTTAAACGGTTTAAGTTGTTCCACCATTTTCAGCAGGTCGTTGTCCCGAGTGACAGTCAGGTCAATCTTTACAATATGCGCGAGGTGCAATAGCGGATCGTGCGCGGGCGAGTATTCGAAGTCGTCCAGCGCGATACGATAGCCCGCTGAGGCCAAATGACGCACAGCGTTAATCACTTCTTCGGTCACTTCCACATCTTCGAGTACTTCCAGAACAACCTGCTTATTGTCCAGTGCCGGTAAGGTATTCCCGCTCAGGAGGTCTTCTGTAAGATTGATAAATACAGGAACAGGGCGTTGGTTGCCCTTGTCGAAGATGCTGATGAAGTTGTTCACCAGTACGTCGCAGGTTGCCTGATTACCATCGAAAACGTTGGCTTCAGTAGGACTTGCAGAGGAACGATAGAGAAGTTCGTGCGCTACAACGCGTAGATCACGATCAAAGATTGGCTGGCGTGCCATCAGAATATCGGCGGAAATGTCTTCCATGTAGTAGCCCAGGCCCCTGTGTTTTCCTAATTCAAGCATCGATGTTTAAAAGGGGCAACTATTCATTTCGATATTCATAGATAAGTGGCCGTATTAATTGATCCATGCGGGTCGTTGTTTGTGTTTTATACAGAAGGTGTATTCGTTTCTGTAATCGGCTTGCGACTGCCGAAAGCCAGTATTAATCCCAGTAGGATTCCTAGCAGGGCAGCAAAAAGTACCCGGTATTCACTGGGCAGCAGAAAAGTCAGGGTGTGGCAGGGAATCCAAAACAGCGGAATTGTCTTTTTCAGTACGAAAGACCAGAGACGGTGCCAGTTAATCTCGGTCAGGATTTTTCCGAAGTAGAGCGGACGGATCAGGCATATCAACCGGCCCTGATACGCATTGATATGCAGATCGGTAATTTTGTGGAAGGTCATCAACCAGACGCCAAATGTCAGGTTCATCGCGACGCTGATCGCAAACGCCACCAGAAAACGGTCCAGCGAAAGCGGGCCGCTTAACGCGTCGGCAGCGTGTTCCATACCGAGTAATGCTAATGCCACAGGGACTCCAGAGACGTAGATCACAAAACAGAGTTTGATGCAGATACCAAATACACCCCAGACCACTGCTTTGGGCAGCACGCCAAACGTCGCCAGTGGATAGTGTCCTGTGACAATCCTTAAACCCAGAACTTCACCGTAGGTCGCGAGAATCGCAAACTTGATAAAACTCGCCAGCAGGGGGGAGCTGTGGCTGACCGCTTTTAATGCTCCAGCGGGATCATCCATCAGCAGGAGGGGTGACAGCATTGCGCACGTGAACAGCAGAAACGTCAGATCAGATCGTTTTATCACAGGGATGAATGCCTCGGGATGTGGCTTATTTTGAGTGATTGATCGCGTAGTGGTGACTTACCCATGATAGAAGGGGGGCAAGAAAGATAAATGCACTTAAGAGCACAACACTTGTGTGCATAAGGAAAGGAATGCTTTGAGCGACAGCGGCTCCTGTAATCAGCTGAATAAAACCCATCAAGCCGGAGGCCGCCCCGGCTTTGCCTGATGAACCGCTAATCGCAGCAAGCTGCGCGCTGGGTTGGCTCATCCCGCGGCCAAAGGTGAGCATCGCCATCGGTAGAAAGAGTGTCACGTAATGCAGCTGATCAGTGAGGGTAAAGAGCAGTAACAGCGCGGCGCCGACCAGAGAAATGCTGTTCCCTGCACGGATCATATTATCAATCTTAAGCCGGGCTGAGATTCGGGTTGAGAGGAAACTCCCTACCATAAAGGCCAGCGATACGCTTAAAAACCAGTTACCAAAATCGGCGGATGTTCCGCCCAGCTGGTTGACGACGATATAAGGCATGCTGCCGACAAACAGATAAAAAGCGCAGGCGATAAAGGTCGTGGAGAAGGTATAGCCAAGATAGGCGGGTGAGCGCAGTATGTCGCTGTATTGGTTCAGAATGGGGATGAACCCCAATGAGGTGGTCTTTTCTGTTCCGGTCTCAGGTAGGCGCAGGATGGTGAGTATCCAGATCAGTGTGCTGATCAACAGAGAGAGATAGAAGATACTGTGCCAGTCGAACCAAAGATTGATATATCCACCGACGGTGGGGGCAATCGCCTGAGCGATCGCGATGGCCATCACCACATAGCCCATCTTATTCGCTGCACCTTCCCGGCCATGAATATCCAGTAATATCGTACGGACCAGCACCATACCTGCGCTGCCGCCCAATGCCTGCAAAATGCGCCCGCTGACCAGCTGATTAATATCGTCTGCGGTTGCCCCCAGCAAACTACCCAGAAGGTGCAGACCCAGTCCGACAATCAATACCGGTCGTCGCCCGAAGTAATCCGATAAGGGGCCGCAGATCAGTTGGCCTATGGCGAGGGTGAGCAGGTATAGCGTAAAGGTTAACTGAATAGTGCTGATGTTTTGTTCGAGACTCTGCGCCACGTCTGGCATCGCCGGGATAAAGGCATTCAACGCCAGCGGGCTAGCCATGGCAATACCCGCCAGGAGCAGTGAAGAGGGGGCTTTAACGGCTGTAAGTTTGGTCAATGGGGGAGGTATATCCTTAACAATTGAAACGTGACGATACAATCTCACTTTAAATATCGAGCTGAGCTCGGTGATGAATACCGATCAGGCTGGGTTCGGCCGGTGCCTATTATACAGAGGCAGTACGCCTGCAACTATCAGTGACCTGAGTATTCATCATCAGTGCCAGCTCGTTTAGAGGGACCGGCTTGCTAAACAAATATCCCTGAACCAGGTCGCAGTTATAATGTTTGATAAACTTATACTGCTCATCTGTTTCCACACCCTCCGCGACGACCTTTAAATTAAGATTGTGTGCCATATCAATGATGGTACGGATGATCACCTCGTCACCGCTATCCTCTCCAATGTCCCGAACAAAAGACTGGTCAATTTTCAGGGTGTTGAGTGGCAGTTGCTTCAGGCGGCTGAGGGATGAATAGCCTGTGCCGAAATCGTCAATCGAGATTTCTACGCCTAACGAGCGGATTTTATTCAGATCCTCGTAAAGACGCTCTACCTCAGAAGCAATCATTGTTTCGGTGATCTCGAGCTCAAGATTCTGGGCGGGAAACCCCGTTTCATCCAGGATGGTGCTGACGCGTTTGTAGATATCCTTATGTATCACATGTGTAGGCGACACATTGACCGCCAGAGAGATGCTCGGTTGATTGTCGCCAAACAGTGATTGAATCTGTAGGCAGGCGTTTTTGCATACCCAGTCGTCGATCGTGCCGATCAGACCACAATCTTCAGCAAGGGGTATGAACTCCTCTGGGGATATAAAACCCTCATCGGCATCAAGCCAGCGGATCAATGCCTCAACACCGACTAACTGGTTGTTATAGGTGCTCCATTTGGGCTGGAAGTGGATGGTAAACAGGTCCTCAATGATCGCATTACGAAGCTTGTTTTCCAGCAGCAGGCGTCGCTCTGCACAAGCCGTCATCTCCTGACTGAAGAAGTTCAGTTGGTTTCTGCCAGCATCCTTTGAGCTGTACATTGCGGTATCGGCATTCTTGAGGATGGTGGCGGCACTATCTCCGTTATTTGGATAGATACTGATACCGATGCTGGTGGTTACCTGTAGATTGTAACCCTCTACGCGTATCGGCTGTTTGACCTTATCAATCACCTTTGCTGCGGTATCAGCTGCGGCATTTGGCGAGCTGTCTGGGAGTAGAATGGCAAATTCATCCCCGCCCAGACGAGATAATGTGTCGCTGCTACGCAGGCACTCGGTAAGACGTTTGGACATCTCTATAAGTAATTTATCGCCCACGTGATGCCCAAGGCTATCATTGATGCTTTTAAAGCGATCCAGATCGAGAAACATAACGGCAATCTGCTTAGTATGGCGCTGTGCGTAATTAATAGCAGTTTGCAGGTTATTATCGAAGGTTGCCCGGTTCGCTAACCCTGTCAGGGTATCGTGAAATGCTTGATGCTCAAGTTGCTGGGCCAGCTCCAGGAGTTCTGAGGTACGTTCTTTGACCTTGTCTTCCAACTGGGCGTGCGTATCCCGCAACTCGTTGTCCCGCAGCTGTATCTGGTTCAGCATTTCATTGAAATCATCGGCAAGACTGCCAATCTCATCTTCTGAGACTTTATCGGCCCGTATCTCGTAGTTACGGGTATCCGTCACCTCACGTGCGGTGCGGGCCAGATTCAGTATCGGGCGGGTCACCAGTCGCTGTGCGGCATTGGATAGCAGTACTGCAACCAGCAGTGACAGAAGAAATAACCCCATCACAATCGTCATACGATGGATCTGCTGCTGTTGCCAACTGCCGAGTTCAGAAAGCAACACGATACAGCCAATGACCTCATTATCGAGCGTAACGGTTTGTTTCACATACAGCGTGCCGCCGAGCGATCCCTCTTCATTTAGCGGAGGGATGAGAGGTAAGGCGGTATTTTCACGTTGGTAACCGGCAAAGTGCTGTTGTTGGCGGTCAAACAGTACAGCACCAATGATGTCTTCGGTTGCTTCCAGCGTGGTCAGTGTTCGCTTCGCGGCGTCAGCATCGTGGAAGGTCAGCGCGCCAATACTGTTGTTGCCAATAATTCCGGCTTGCGAACGCATGCGGTCGAATATTGCGTTGCGTGAGTCGACCCAGTCGCTAATGGCAAACCCCAGAGTGACCATGGATAGGACTGTGCAGCTGACGATCATGAGTAGCATCATCAGCTTTTTTCGCAGTGATTTTCTTCCAATACTCATGATATCTCAGGGTTCCGGATCAATTATTCTGGCCAGCTTTAGCAGCTCTGAGCTCATCGCAAGCTGCCGCGCTCTGACTTCTGTCAGGTTGACCTCAAAGCCTATCGTTTTGCCCTGTCGTACCAGGTCCATCGTAACACCGGGGTAGGGGCGTTGGTTGGGCTGTTGGCCAGTCATATCCGCGATGGTTAATACAGGGCTAGATGGCAGTTGTTCTGACTCCGTACTGAATTGGGAGAGTTGTGATGGGGGGATAAGCAGGATGTCGCAGTGACTGCTGCCGGAAATGCTGTCGATGATATGTTTTTGAACCCTACGCTGTTGGATCCGTTTACCGTTGATGGAGGCGAAGCCTCGACCCAAATTCTCTTTGCGATAAAAGCAGATGTTAAGTGTTGTCGGTCGTACTGCCTTTATGTCGTCAGGCCAGGTGACAAACTTACCAATATTGAAGATAAACGCTGCTTTGATCAGGTTGAGCTTTTTGTTGCTGGACGCGGCCTGACCGGATACCGGTACGATGGCCAGAATCAATGCAAAAGCCAGAAGCATTATAAGGCTCAGCGGTCTAAACCGTGACAGCGCAGCTTCTGGTCCAGATGCTCGTGTAGACAAAGACCGTATCATAAAAAGTCTTTGTCCCACTGCAGGCGTACCCAGATCTCTCGTTCGCTTCTTTCATTGTTGTGCTGCGAGCCAAAGTCTGCCGCCGGGTCAAACACCGTTTCATCTAACAGGTTATCCACACCAAAAGCGTAGTTAAGCGCTGGTGTGATTTGGCCAAAGCCGAACAGATTGGCAATGACGAATGCTTCGGCATCGTCAGCGGTAAAGCTATTGGTATCAGGGCGGCCATTATTGTGAATGACTGAAAAACCAAGGGTGTGATCGGGGTGGTACTGGTAATCCACTTTAACACTGCCGCTCCAGGAAGCCAGGTAGGGCAGCTCACCCGTTGGTGTATCGGATTTCAGATAAGATATTCCCAGACGCAGGTTTAGCTTGTCGGTGGGGCGGGCATTGAACAGTGCCTCCAAACCGTGCATCTGATACGTATCGTCACTGTTCGCAAAGTACTCATCTTCATTATCCGGTGTAGGTACCTCTTGGATGAAGTCCCTCAGCTGACTTTTGAACACGTTAAACGTCAGGTTCGCTTCATCCCATTGATAGAGGTAGCTCAGTTCTAGCTGATGTATCTCTTCAGCATCAACGGCAGGAGGCTGAAAGCTGGTGTTCTCCAGTACTTTAAGGTACTCGCGGAATGTCGGGGTACGAATGGCAGTGCCGTACTGTACTTTCCACGTTTGCTGCGTATCCGGAGTCAGTACCGCTGCAGCCCTGTAATTAAAGTAACCGCCGAACTGCTCGAAATGGTCATAACGGCCACCAATGGTCAGGCTCAGGTCGGGATTGAGCTCCCAAACATCTTGTACGAACGTTGCGAAATTGTTGTTGGTTATACCCGGTTCAGATAGCAAGTTGCCTGTGCGTGTCGGGCTAAGGAATCCATCGCGGAAATGAAAAGAGCGCTCGAAATCGGTTCTATCTGCCTTTTCATATTGCCAGCTCATGCCTGCGGCTAAAACGTGATCGTTCCAGCGTTTCAGGCCCGTCACAGAGGCACCCGCCATGGTTGAGTTTTGGTATTCCTCGTAGCCAAGTGCACGGGTATTTTGTTCTATCTCATATTCCCGGGCTTTGTCGTTACGATAATACAGCGTGCTTTCTATGCGTCCGCTGTCTACCGTGCCGTAATCATAGGTGGCGGACAGCGTCAGGTTACGCTCCTTAATAAACGCATCCTGTGTGGGTGGGATATAGAGAAAGGGTGTTTCGTTATTGTTGTACCCGAGTGACAGCGTCAGCCCCGGTAGTGGTGTCGCTTTGAGCTGGAGGTTGGTGTAGTCCTCATCCAGAGGCTGGAGGAGATCGCTGCCAATAAAGCTTTTTCGCTCTTCACGGAACGGCGCATCCTGACCCAGATAGCTGCCAAAAGCCTGGAAGTTCTCGCTGTTATAGAAGAAAGTACCTTTCCCCCGGTTGTTGCTGGCGGCTTCAAAAGAGGTCTCGTAAGAGGGCTGGTCTGTAAAGTCTCGGGTAGTGATGGAGATAATACCGCCAAATGCATTGGCGCCATACAGACTGGAGGCCGGCCCTAAGATCACTTCAACCTTTTCGATGTACTCCAGTGGCAGGTTGTCACCCAGGGAAAAGTGTCCGTAATAGAGGTGCTGTATCCGCACACCGTCTACCATCAATACCATTTTATCGTTATAGCGATCCAGTAAACCCCGCGCCCAGACAGAGCGGTGACGTTTACGATACTGGTTGAGCTGTAAGCCAGGAACAAATGACAAAAGATCTTCCAGCCGACGTACCCCAAAGCGTTGGAAATCGTCATGACTGAAGGTATATAAAGTACCCGGTGCCTTGCTGGTTTGTGTCGGAACAAGGGATGCGGACGTAAAAACATCTAGGGCGACGAGATCTTTCAGCGACATTGAAGCGAAATCTTTGTCGTCGAGTGATGCTGCGTTGACTTCACTAGGAATGGCGAACAGGGCGCACGCCAAAAACGTTGTATTAAAGGAGCATTTGAGATACTGCATGCTCTCTCACCTCTGGCATCTTGTTATTATCTTAATTGCCGAATGAAAATGAGTTTTTCAGGGATGTCGTGGTCGTGTTGTTACTTACTTCTAATCACCTGAACTCCGATTTCAATATGTGGCGATGTCGTGCTTTATCCCAGTTTTGTCTCTTAAGGATGTTCGGCACACTGTATCACGGGTTAAAAATGTTCGAACCACGTAACCTGAATTGTTGTTCCATAATCAGGTCTTTTAGTTATTAAAACAAGGGAATAGCGATAAATTACTGGTTTCCAAGTCTCTATCGACAATCATTTTGATTTGGGTTGTATGCTTTTTAAACAGCACGGTTACTTTTCGATATACATGAGGAGGATGACTGGGTGTTTTGGTCATAAATAGCGTTGGTGATGAATGGGGCGGGGAAATGCAGATCGGTGTATAGGGAATTTGTGAACAAGCCCGAAACGACTCTGGCTTTCAGAGAAAATCTCGAACTTGTTCGCAGGTTCTTAGAGCATACGCTGCTTGATAGGGGGCTGAAATTTAGTTGGGATCGCGTACAACCATCAGACGAATTTCTGTCATATCTTCGATGGCATAGCGAATGCCCTCACGGCCAAGACCACTGTCTTTTACGCCACCGTATGGCATGTGGTCGACACGCCAGGACGGTACGTCACCGATCACGACACCACCCACTTCTAACTCATCCCAGGCTTTCTGAGCTTTGTAGATATCGCGAGTGAAGATACCGGCCTGCAAACCAAAGTCAGAGTTGTTCACTTCTTTCAGCGCGGCATCAAAGTCAGAAAAACGGGATAGGATAGCGACCGGTCCGAACGCTTCCTGAGTGTTTACATCCAGATCCGGCGCAACGTTTTCCAACAGTGTGGCCTGTAACATTGCGCCGTCACGCTCACCGCCACACAGCAGGGTTGAACCTTTTTCTACGGCATCAACGACCCAGTCGTGCAGACGGGTGGCTTCTTTCTCTGAGATCATTGGGCCGATAAAGGTATTTTCATCCTTTGGATCTCCCATTGGCAGAGCTTTCACGGCAGCAGTCAGCTTGTCACGCATCTCATCGTACAGGCTGTCGTGGACCATAATGCGCTGTACGCTGATGCAGCTCTGACCAGACTGGTAATATGCCCCAAACACAATACGTGCGGTGGCGTCATCCAGGTCCGTGCCTTCGTCTACAACGCAGGCTGCATTGCCGCCCAGTTCCAGTACCACGGGTTTCTTACCCGCTTTAGCTTTCAGCTGCCAGCCGACGTCGGGAGAACCGGTGAAACTCAGCAGTTTCAGGCGATCATCCGTGGTGAACAGGTCTGCACCGCCACGGTGGCACGGCAGTACCGAGAATGCACCTTCCGGCAGATCGGTTTCAGCCAGTACTTCGCCGATGATCAGTGCGCCGATTGGGGTCAGGCTTGCGGGTTTCAGGACAAACGGACAACCGGCCGCAATCGCTGGCGCCACTTTGTGTGCCGCTAGATTTAACGGGAAGTTAAATGGCGAGATAAAGGAGCATGGGCCGATCGGCACACGTTTCCACATACCGGTGTAACCTTCCGCGCGAGCGGTGATATCCATCGGAATCACTTCGCCGTTAATACGTACCGCTTCTTCTGCGGCGATACGGAAAGTATCGATCAGGCGGGTGACTTCGCCGCGGGCATCTTTGATCGGTTTGCCGGCTTCGATGCACAATGCTTCGGCCAGCTCTTCAAAACGCTCTTCAAAGCGTTTTACGCAGTGGTTGAGAACATCCTGACGCTTGTATGCAGGCATTTTACGCATCGGCTCTGCTGCCGCATCTGCCGCAGCAATCGCCCGATCAATAGCACTTGCATCGGCCATTGCCACTTGAGTCGCCAGTGCGCCACTGAATTTGTCATAGACCGCTAAGTCCTGATTGGGCGCTTCAGGTTTGTTGGCAATGAAGTAAGGGTAAGTTGCTTTAAGCATCTTGGGTCTCCGCAAAAAATAAAGTAAGCCCGGTGCGTGCACAATCGATGTCCTGCTGTTCTGATGCGCCGGAGACGCCAATGGCGCCAACCAGTTCATCATTGACGTGTAAAGGCAGGCCACCGCCAATCATCAACATCCGGGGTTGCTGCGACAGGGTCTGTCGCAGATGCCCGTTCTCTTTTAATCGTTCCTGCCAGGCATGGGTCGCAAGCCCAAAGCTGATGGCAGTAAAAGCTTTGTCTTCGGCGATTTGAATCGAATGCAGCGGCGCGCCATTCATGCGCTGAAACGCCAGTGGATAACCGCAACGGTCAAGCACACTGACACAGATCTTTAATCCCTGATGGTTGGCATCGTTACAGATTGCTGTTGCCAGCTGATTTGCCATCGATGTGGTGATACTAGATTGGGAGATGAGTGCTGACATGGAGGTACCGCATATTCGATAAAAAAGGGGCCGAAGCCCCAGTCGCCTTTTGAACTTGGTGCTCAGTGTTCTTACAGTGAGAACACTACATTGGCCTGACCGGTACCGGAGCTTGGGAAGTATTCTCCAATCAGCTCGCCTTTACCTTCGTATTTGTCCCAGCCCAGCGCGCCGAATAACATGGCGGTATCGTGCATGCCGCCTTCACCGGAACAGTGTTTGGC
>JAGSHA010000085.1 GCA_023954795.1 Oceanospirillaceae bacterium
CCCCTCCTTTGTACAGCAACAACGCAGCAACCGAGATCAGAATGGAGATCAGCAACATCTGATCCTTGCTGATAAAGAGCAACACCCCCACACCGATCAGCAACGCCAGCGCAAAAGGCGCGGCTTGTCGCAGGTGGCGGTATTGTTCGATGGCTAACACCATAAAGAGTGCAGGCAGTACAAACTCAATTCCCGCTGTCGAGAAACTGATCTGTGTTCCCAGCCAGCCGCCCAGCGTACAACCCAATACCCAATAACTTTGATTAAACAGCGTGACTCGCAGTTGATAGTCCGTTTTATCCATCCCTTCCGGGGGTTGAGTGGAGGTCAACAGAGAAAAGGTCTCGTCAGTCAGTCCAAAGATCAGATAAAAACGGCGCCAACCTTTAGCTTTCATGCTGCTTAACAGCGAGATACCGTAAAAGATATGCCGCGAGTTCAGCAGGAATATGGTGATAAATATCTCTAGCAATCCTGCATGATTCGCCAACAAGCCCACCGCCAGAAATTGCGCCGCCCCGGCAAAGATAAACACACCCATGGCACACGCAAAGAGCCAGTGATAACCCAGCTCACTAAACAACACGCCAAAAGCCATCCCCAAAGGGATATAGCCAAACATCACCGGCAGCGTTGCTTTAAACACGGTTTGATTCAGTGAAACAGACATAACAATAGATAAGGGATTCAGAAAATGAAGCGGCATCCTAGCACCGCAATCTGCGAGCGCCAAACGGAGATGCACCAGAAAGGAGCAAAACGCCAGACAATAAAAAAGCCGCTCCAAAGGAGCGGCCCAAATGCTTACTTACCTGCTACGGAGAAGATGTCCTAACCTGCTAAATGCGTCTTGCTAGTCAATCAGAGTAAAGCGATGTAAAACGAAACCTGACTTCAGTGTAGCAGGTATTTCAACAGTTGCTGCGCTAACCCAAACTTAGTGCTGCAGACGGTAAATTTGCCAATCTTCAACCGGATCGTTAAGCATCATCTTCATATCAACAACTTCCTCTTCAGCGTTAAAGCTGTTGCGGAAGCCCAGCTTTTTCGCCAACCCCTGCATTCCCTTATTTGATGGCAAAGTAGAACCGATAATCTGCAAAGTACCGCGATCACGACAGTAATCGACAACCTTTTGCATCAGGATTTCGCCCAGGCCTTCACCCTGCAGATCATCGCGAATAACGATCGAGAACTCACTGCGAATGTTGTCAGCATCCGTCACTGCACGCACAACCCCCAGCGTCTCTACACCCTTCCCGTCTTTGACCGGTGCAGAAATGATAAACGCCATTTCGCGGTCGTAATCAATCTGCGTCCAGGTCGCCAGTTCATGATGGGTAGGC
The DNA here is from genome assembly GCA_023954795.1 of Oceanospirillaceae bacterium. Taxonomy (GTDB): domain Bacteria; phylum Pseudomonadota; class Gammaproteobacteria; order Pseudomonadales; family Balneatricaceae; genus Pontibacterium. The sequence continues at coordinate 1,347 of JAGSHA010000085.1, forward strand.
ACACCACGGCTGTAGAAATAACGTAAACGGATCGATTCAGGGCTCAGCGTATTGTAGAACTCCAGATGATTCGGTTCATCCTCACCCCGGATAGGACGCACAACGGCAGCCCGCTTAGAACGACGCAGGGTGATTTTTTCACTCAGATGTTCCGGATACGGCGAGATCGCCGGTTCTACCGCTTCCCCTAAGGAAACAGTGGCATCAACAACCAGTAAGCCGCGTTTGTTCAACAGCAGCGGATTGATCTCCAGGCATGCCATGTTCGGCAGATCGACAATCATCTCAGAGAGCTTAATCAGCAAATCACTGAGCTGCTCGATATCACGCTCAGGCTGATAACTGTTCTCCTGAATGACATTAAAGACGCGGGAATGCTTAATTAACTCCATCGCCAGAGACGTATTCAGTGGCGGCAACATCACCTGACGGTCTGCCTGCACATCCACCGCATAGCCACCCACACCAAAAATAATCATTGGGCCAAACGTTGGGTCCCGGGTCACACCTACGTTGATCTGCAACGATTGGAAACCACGTTTCATCTGCTGTACACAGAATCCCATGCAGTCCTTATCTTCGTAACGCTCACCCACGCGATACGCCAGTTTGGTCACCGCATGCTTCACTTCGCCGATGGAATAAAGATCCATCGCCAGATCTTTCCAGCGCTGATTAGACTTCTCGTCATAGCAGAACGGGTAAACATTATCCTTGTGCAGCGCTTTGACCGCCACGGAACCACCCAGACTTTTCGCTACTGCCACCACGCCGTTGATATCATCTGCGTAGTGAGTGTTGATTGCGGGTACATCGTAGAGATCCAACAGATCGCCCACTTCAGCGTGGGTCAGATAATCCCGTTTTTCTTCCAGTGCCTGTGCCACCATCTCGCGCGCACGCTGGTGATTCGGGCCGTTCTGCTCCGTATAGGGCATCGGTGTTTGACGCATCACTTTCTGATTGCGACGGTAGTCCACCATATGCATAAACGCATCAACACTCTCTTCAGGGGAGATAAACGTTGGCAGACTCGCGCTATAGAAGTGATTACGGGATTCAATCGCGGTCGCACGCCCCATCCAGCAGGTCAGCACATTGCGCGGCGTTTTCTTCGCCACTTTTACCACTTCATCGGCGGTATCAACACCCGGTGCCAGACGTGTTGGCGCATGCAGCACCAGGATACAATCAACATTTTTGTCTTTTGACAGAATACGAATGGTTTCCGAAAAACGTTCCGGTGTCGCATCCGCATGCAGATCCACCGGGTTTTGGCCATCCCAGTGATCGGGTAACAGGTCATGCAGTTGATCGATTGTCTGTTCAGTCAGCTGACTCAACTCGCCGCCTTTCTTCAACAGACGGTCTGCCGCCAGCGCAATCGGGCCCATACCGTTGGACACAATCGCCAGACGCTCACCGCGCATCGGTTTCATCCGCGACAGGGTTTCGAGTGCGTTAAACAGCTCATCCGACGTGCCGACCCGCACGGCACCCGCACGGCGCAAAGCGGCATCATACACCTGATCTTCGTCATCAATACCCGGAGCGACATTGTGACTGACCTTCTGGTCACGAATCACATCCGATTTCAGCACCAGTACCAGTTTATTGCGGGACGCAGAACGAATAGCGGACAGAAAGTTACGGGAGGAGCCTTCAACCCGGTCGATCTGTAACAAAATTGATTGTGTATAAGGGTCTTGCGCAAGGTAATCAACGACGGATGGCAAATCCACATCCACTCCGTCACCCAGCGTTAAGAAATGGGAGAAACCAATATCATGACCGTTTGCCCAATCGATCATCGCTGTGCCCAAAAGGCCGGACTGGCCAACATAGGCCACCTTGCCTTTGGCGATATTCATATGCGAGTAGCTGGCGTTCATCTTATGACCTGGCACCAGCATCCCCATGCAATCAGGGCCTAGAATCCGGATACCGTAGGGCCGTGCAGACTCGCGCACTTCATCATGCAATGTACGCTTGGTTTCAGCATTCAGGCTGGATAAACCACCTGTCAGAATAACCGCTGCCTTCACCATATTGGCGCCCAATTTACGAATAATGCCCGGCACCGTTTCCGGTGGTGAACAGATAATCGCCAAATCCGGCATCTCGGTCAGATCGCCCAGCGCTTTGACACAAGGAATACCATACACCTGCTCGTAGCCCTGAGAGTTCACAGCCATCAGTTCACCCTGATAGCCACTCTCAAGAAGATTTTGCAGGACCGCACCCCCCATGCTGTTTTCAGTCTCGGATGCACCAAAGACAGCGATGGAAGTTGGTTTAAAAAAGCGTTTGAGATACTTCGTACCCAAGTCAGACCTCGGAGCGTTCAGCTAATCTAATGACGTTATAGCAAGAAAATATTACCGCAAACAATACTACTACTATCGTCTAAATTACGCAGGTGCAAAATTAGAACATTTTGATATTAGTCATGGTTAGGGTCATAGATATAGAAACGCGGTATGAGCTAAGCCCATACCGCGCTTATTACTTGCACCTACCTGGCAGTTCGCCTGCCAATCCCGACAGACTGTGTGACTGCGAAGTGATGCCACAGATCTCCCGTTTAAGGGAACCTCTGAAACCGCCACCTTGACGACAGTTCAGATCACTAAATGAACAATAGTTCAAAAACCAAACAACCAAACACGCTGAATCTGAATTTTTCTCATATACCTTAGGGGGGATACCGCAAAAATTCTCTCTTCACTTCGCGAAAATTTGGGCCATACTCAGCTCAGACCGGTCAATCAAACGAGGTGGTGATCATGGCGAGAGACATGCAACACGATCAGGCATCCGATCCAGTCGAAGAGGACTTTTTGGCGGATGGAGAGTTTGAAAGCGCGAGCGAAGTGGAAGACGCCCGGATCTACAAGTCATCAAGCATCAGCCCCAGCAAACGGAGGCGTATTGAGATGATGCAGGAAGAGAGAGAGTTGCAAAAAGCCTTGCGTGAGGTATTCGACGACGACTGAATTGCTTTACCCCGCCCCCTTCGGCGCTTAGAGTAATAGGATGTTAAAAATATCCAATAATGTCTCTATCCCGGACGATGAGATTGAGCTGCGCGCAATCAGAGCTCAGGGGGCGGGAGGCCAGAATGTCAACAAAGTATCCAGTGCGATCCATCTACGGTTCGACATCCGTGCGTCATCCCTGCCCGACTATTACAAAGAACGCTTGCTCGCGCTCAGCGACAGTCGTATCAGTAATGATGGAATCATCATCTTAAAGGCACAGGAATACCGCAGTCAGGAGCAAAACCGCGAGGCGGCCCTGGCACGCCTGGCCATGCTTATCAAAGATGCAACGGTGGTTCAGAAAACGCGGCGTGCGACTAAACCCTCCCGGTCATCCCAGCGAAAAAGAATGGACAAGAAAACCCAACGCGGACAAACCAAAACATTACGTAAAAGGGTCAATCATTAGAGAGCGGTGCAGCCGGCAGCCTCTTCTCATTGAGCGATGCAATTGCCAGATAACTATCAATGCGCGCCAGATGTTTCACGACCCTGACGAACCACCGCAATGCTTCCAGCTGCTCCGTACCCTTCTCTACATCCAGTTTTCCTGACACCATCTGGGCAATAATTTCCTGCCGTATACGGGTACGCTGGCGTGATAACCGCTCATGCAAGGACGTTAAAACCTCACTGCCCAAACCGCTACTCTGCAAGTAGTGGCGCAATGCATGAAGCTGTGTGTGCAACATACGCATTTGTGACACGGCCATACCCCGTTGTGGCTCCTCGTCACAGCGTTCATGCAACCGCTGCAGGTGATCCATACAGTGCATCATTGCGGTTAACGCCTCCCATTGCTGTGTTTTGTCAGGCTTTAATTTCAGTGCGTTAAGAAAATTGTGCATCTGATCCAATAAATGCTGCAACTGCGAAAGAAGCTCTCTGTCCGCAGGCTTCCCTTTCACCAATAAGCCGAGCTGACAGCTTATCTGATCGCGTAAGCGTTTGATCTGCGGGTGGGCGGCACGCAAAGCGATGGAGGGTTCGTTGAGAAGAAACGGGTCAAGACTGAGACTGAACTTATCCTTACCCTCTGGGATCAGGTGTTCAATAAATCGGGCAAACTGATTCGCAAGCGGCAATAACAGCATTACTGCAGCCAGATTAAAGCTGGAGTGAAAGGCAACCAGCGCGAATTCCGCTGAATCCTCGATATCAGCTGCCGAAAGCAGCTGCCATACATAAATAAAGGGATCAAGCATCGTCAGTGCAATCAGCACCGTCACCGCATTAAAAACCAAATGGGAGATCCCGGTACGACGGGCTTCCACATGCCCTCCCAAGGTAGCAATCAGCGCTTTAACCGATGTCCCCAGGTCCATACCAATAACCACGGCCGCAGCCTGCGCAAAATTGATACTGCCAGCAAATAACAGCGTTAGCATCGCAGCAACCCCTGCGCTGGAGGACTGCGTAATCAGTGTTATCAAAACCCCTAGCAATACCAGCTGCAATCGCCCAATCAGTGAATCATCAGGAAAGGTCTGCGGCGTAATCAGCTCATTAAAGCCCTGCAGCCCCTGTTGCATCAGACTGATGCCAAGAAATATCAGGCCAAAACCCGCTAGCGCGTAACCAAGATCCGCTGTGCGCCCTTTGGCAAACACCCGCAGAACCGTGCCAAGAAAGATCAGCGGTAGCAGTAAAACACCCAATTTGAGCTTAAAGCCGAGGAAGACGACCAGCCAGCCTGTGACGGTGGTTCCGAGATTCGCACCGTAGATAATACCCAGCGCTTGAGGGAAGGAGAGCAAGCCGGCGCTGACAAACCCCACCGCGGCAATGGTTGTCGCACTGGAAGACTGTAAAACAGCGGTTGAGGCGGCACCGGTTAGAGCCCCCGTCAGAGGACTTCGGGTAAAGCGTGCCAGCAAACGCTGCTGACCTTCTCCGGCACCGGAATGCAAGCCATCCACCATGATGACCATGCCCAGGATAAAGACCCCAAGGCCACCCAGTGCCTGCAATACACCCAAAACCACCCCCTCAGTTCAACAGCCGCTTATTTTAAAAGCATAGCTGCTGACTGACGGGATACGGTGATTAAGAGAGTTGACGCACCGTCAAGCTGACCTGATGCTGATCATCAGCAAGGAACAGATCCCCGTCACTGATCGTCAGCGTCAGTTCCATACTGCGGTTTACCATAGCACCTAGCTGCTCCACCTCATCCCAGTTGAATCGGTAGATCGACAATTTAGGAAGCGCCTGTAAGCTCTCCTTATTCTTTTCCCACCAGATATCCGTTTCGCTGCCATAAGCATATAGCGTGACTTCTGGCGCACGACTGATGCCCTTGCGGATACGATCCGTCGATGCCTGACCCAACTCAATCCAGTGATCAACACTGCCATCCGGACGGATAATCCAAAGATCAGGCTCATCTGTCGCTGAAATTCCGCGACTAAATACCAGATCTTGATCCTGATTCAGCCCATACACCAACAAGCGAACCATCATGCGCTCCGGGGTTTCAGATGGATGCAGCGCCAGCGTCAATTTACATTGCTGGTAGTTGTTGCGATCCATATCGACCAGATTCAGATCCACTTTGTATATCGTAGGCTTCAACGCCATGGCAGCAGGTTTCCCGTTCAGTTCTGTTAGTGGAGAGTAGGTAGGGATTATACGTGATTCTTACCAAATCTCAGGTATCGCGGAACAGGCTTAACTTAGGCTAGAATTGGCATCCTACTGCCGAACCCATTCCGCCCTGGAGACACCATGGAACTCAAACACCTTGCTATTCGTGAGCTATTAAAAGAAGCCGACGAAGAAACCGCCCAGATCAGCGACAAAGGTGGCGTCATGGACGTGCATAGCGGCATGGTGATTAATCTATTTGAATCTCTACTCAACGCATTTGAGCGGCGTTCTTCTCTTACTCACGGCTCTTTTAACCAGGAGAATGAAGAGGGATATCCTTTTATCTCGGCCTTTGACAAATTTCTGGTCAACGAAGAAGCACCTGAGAACTTTGCTCAGCTAATGGAAGCCGGCATGTCACAGCTGGCCGCAGCAATTGCTGCACCTTCGGCTCGTGCAGCATCGGGGGGGTATGTGATTTTTGCGGTTTATGGCAGTGACCGTGCAGATTATATGCTGGTCGCACTGGTGCGGGACCGCAGCAGTATTGCATTAGATGACACCCTGAGACCAACCGAGGTGATCGAGGTGAATCTGGAGCAACTGCACCAAGCTGCTCGTATTAACATCACCACGTATAAACAGGGTAAAGACAGCTATCTAAGTTTTATTGGTAGCAAACAAAAGGGCGAGATCACCCACTACTTCTCCACCGCATTTGGCTGTACCGATGTTACACCATCCCGCAAATCAACCGGGGAGCTGATCCGGGCAACACGTGACTTCTGCAGCCAGTACGATCTGGGCGAAAAAAAGGAAGATATTGTCGAAGATGTGGTGAGCTACCTGGAGCGTCAGCGTTCCGATAAACAGACCGCGAACCTTAACGATATCGAAAACCTGTTTGACGCCTACATCCCACCCGAGCAAGCGGAGACGGCAGCAGGAACATTCGGTGAGTTTGCGAACGGCGGACCTTACAACGTAAGCCATGAGTTTCAGCCACACACCAGCACCATTAACCGCTTCTCTAAGGTAAAAGCCAAGTCTGACAACTGGCAGTTAGACTTCACCAAAAAAGCATTGGGACGGGCAAACTCCGGCAAAGAGATCGTATTTGATGAAGAAAACGGCACGCTAACCCTGAAAAAACTGCCCACCAAAGTGATGGAGCAGATTCGTATCGCGCTGGAACAAGACGATAGCTAGTCCCTTATGTCCTTCTACATGTCTGTAAGCGTGCGCTGCAACAATAATGCACTCTTACGGACATACCCCCGTCACAATCCGACAGCAAAATAGCGTTAACTTCTGGCGACCAATCAGAGTGGTTCGAGGCCTGCCGGAGATCTTTGTGCAGCGCACAAAAAAGTATTGACTTGATCAAAATTAAGCCTACAATAATTCCCATATTGTGCATCGCAACAAACTTACGGAGAAGATTACGATGAACGCACCTGTAGATTTCCAGAAGCCTTTCGAAGCTGTTAAATCCCTGATGACGATTCAGGCTGAAGCAATCACTAAATCTGTTGAACAGCAGCAGAAGTCCGGTGAAGAGCTGACTAACTTCTTCAAAGCTGAAGCTGAAAAAGCAAAAGAACTGAAAACCCCTGAAGACATCATCAAGTTCAACATGGATGCTAACAAAGCACTGTTCGAACTGATGAAAGCTCAGGGCGAAGCATTCACTGCGATCGCTAATTCTGCACGTGAAGCTGCTATGAGCCAAGTTGCTAGCCTGACTAAATAAGTCCGCTTAGCACTTCCAGAAACCCCGCCAGCTTTGGTTGCCGGGGTTTTCTTTTGTCTGAAATTTGCCCCCTACCCGTCTAATCCCGTCACTAAAAACACCTCTTTACCCGGCCAGCAGTGCTTTATTCATACGCGTAAACCTCGATTAAGACCGGAGACAAAACTATTTTTGTGCAGTGCACAAAAATAGTTTGACTGGCTGATTTTCAACCAGTAAGATGGCCTCATATTATTTTTGCACTGCAACAAAATTTATCGGAGCACACACCATGACTAACAACGCTGACTTCCAGAAGCCTTTCGAAGCCGTTAAAACCCTGATGACTATTCAGGCTGACGCTATCTCTAAATCTGTTGCTCAGCAGCAGAAATCCGGCGAAGAGCTGACTAGCTTCTTCAAAGCTGAAGCAGAAAAAGCAAAAGAACTGAAAACCCCTGAAGACGTAATCAAGTTCAACATGGATGCTAACAAAGCACTGTTCGAACTGATGAAAGCTCAGGGCGAAGCATTCACTGCGATCGCTAACTCTGCACGTGAAGCTGCTATGAGCGAAGTAACTAACCTGTCCAAGTAAATCAGGTTTAGCTCTTCCAGAAACCCCGCCAACTTCGGTTGCCGGGGTTTTCTTTTGCCTACTGTCTTTGCCTCTATTCCCCGCCCCACTGCTGACAGCAGCCCTTTCCAGCAAACCTGCCCGATGCCAGTCCCGCTTGTTATCTAAGACACTAAAATACGGCCAAACTATTTTTTGTGCAGCGCACAAAAATGTATTGACTGGCTGATTTTCAACCAGTAATATGGCCGCATATTGATTTTGCACTGCAACAGAATTTATCGGAGCACTCGCCATGACTAACAACGTTGACTTCCAGAAGCCTTTCGAAGCTGTTAAAACCCTGATGACTATTCAGGCTGATGCTATCTCTAAATCTGTTGCTCAGCAGCAGAAGACTGGTGAAGCACTGACTAGCTTCTTCCAGACTGAAGCTGAAAAAGCTAAAGAACTGAAATCTCCTGAAGATGTAATCCAGTTCAACGTTGATGCGAACAAAGCTCTGTTCGAACTGCTGAAAGCACAGGGCGAAGCATTCACTGCTATCGCGACTGAAGCACGCGAAGCAGCGATGAGCGAAGTAACTAGCCTGACTAAGTAATATCAGGTTTAGTTCTTCCAGAAGCCCCGCCAACTTCGGTTGCCGGGGTTTTCTTTTGCCTGCAAGACAGTCCTGCCAGTCATGGGCTTATTGATCATCCGCTGACTCAAGCATCGCCAGCATCGCGACTAACCCCTGGTCCAACGCCTCGAGATCAATCGTCTCCAGTGGTGACAGGATACGGTGAATATTGTCCACATGCGCTTCCACTGTGCGATCAATCAACTCCAGCCCTTTGCCAGTTAGCTGAACTAACTTGCTACGCGCATCATCAGGGTTTGCAAGACGCTCAACCAATCCGGACGACTCCAGGCTTTTTAATCGATGAGTCATTGTGCCCGACGTGATCATCAGCGCGGAAAACAGCTCGGTAGGCGCTAAACAGTAAGGCGCACCGGAGCGGCGTAAAGTCGCCAGCACATCAAACTCCCACAGGGTCATGCCAAACTCAGCAAAAACGAGATCCAATCTTCGCTGTAACAACGCGGCATTGCGCTTCAACCGCCCCAACGTCCCCA
>JAGSHA010000149.1 GCA_023954795.1 Oceanospirillaceae bacterium
AACACCCGCGGGGCGCGTCGCGTACGGTCCGGTGACTTGTGCGGATATCGACAGTTTGCTGGAACAGGGCATGCTTAAGGGCGAGCAGACACATCCTTTGAGCCTGGGTCTGACCGAAGAAATTTCTTATCTGAAAAAACAACAGCGTCTGACCTTCGCCCGTGCGGGGATTACCGATCCGGTGTCGCTGGATGACTATCAGCAACATGATGGTTTTGCGGGCCTGCGTAACGCGCTGGCGATGAGTGCGCAAGATATTGTTGATGCGGTGAAAGCATCTGGCCTACGCGGCCGTGGTGGTGCAGCCTTCCCAACGGGTATCAAATGGCAGACGGTTCTGGATGCGGTACCGACGGACCTGTCCGGTCAGAAATACATTGTCTGCAATGCCGATGAAGGCGACTCAGGTACTTTTGCCGATCGTATGGTGATGGAAGCGGACCCTTACATGCTGATCGAGGGCATGACGATCGCCGGTCTGGCCGTGGGTGCCACTCAGGGTTACATCTACCTGCGCTCAGAGTATCCGGTGGCGCATCAAATTCTGAATGAAGCCATTGCTAAGGCCGAAGCGGCGGGTTTCCTGGGCCACAACATCTGCGATAGCGGCCACACTTTCCAGCTGGAAGTGCGTTTAGGTGCCGAGGCGTATATCTGTGGTGAAGAGACCTCCTTGCTGGAGAGCCTGGAAGGCAAACGGGGTCTGGTACGCGCTAAGCCACCACTGCCCGCGATTGAAGGTTTGTTTGGGCAGCCCACGGTGGTGAATAACGTACTGTCACTGGCCGCCATCCCGTTCATTATGGACAAAGGTGCTCAGGCGTATGCCGATTTTGGCATGGGGCGTTCATTGGGTACGTTGCCATTTCAGCTGGCCGGTAATATCAAACGCGGCGGACTGATTGAGTTGGCGTTTGGCCTCACCCTGCGTGAACTGATTGAAGACTTTGGGGAAGGTACGTTCACCGGTCGTCCGGCTCGTGCGGTACAGGTAGGTGGTCCTCTGGGCGCGTATATGCCGGATAGTCAGTGGGATACGCCACTGGATTATGAGGCCTTCTCTGCGATCGGCGCGGTCCTGGGCCACGGTGGTGTGGTGGTATTTGACGATACGGTGGATATGTCCGAGCAGGCGCGTTTCTCCATGGAGTTCTGCGTGGCTGAGTCCTGCGGTAAATGTACGCCTTGTCGTATCGGCTCTACCCGTGGGGTGGAGGTGATCGACCGTATCCGCAACAACGAAAACCGTGAAGCCAATCTGGAGCTGTTGGGTGATCTCTGTGACACCATGATCGATGGCTCGTTGTGTGCGATGGGCGGAATGACTCCGTTCCCGGTCCAGAGTGCAGTGAAGTATTTTCCAGAAGATTTCGAACCAAAGACAGCTGACGGAGGTGTCTGAACATGTTGCAGCATTTTGATCCAAACAAAGATTACGGCACTCCGGCGCGATTGTCAGAAAACCTGATAACCCTGCAGATTGATGGCGTAGAGGTGACGGTACCGGAAGGGACTTCAGTGCTGCGCGCTGCAGCGGAAGCCGATATCAATATTCCGAAACTCTGTGCCTCCGATAATCTGGAAGCCTTTGGTTCCTGCCGTATCTGTGCGGTTGAGATCGAAGGTCGTCGCGGTACGCCCGCATCCTGCACCACCCCGGTGGAAACGGGGATGCAGGTAAATACCCAGACCGATAAGCTGGCCCGTTTGCGCCGCAATATCATGGAACTGTATATCTCCGACCACCCACTGGATTGTCTGACCTGTCCGAGCAACGGTGATTGCGAACTGCAGGACATGGCGGGTGCCGTGGGTTTGCGCGAAGTGCGTTACGGCTTTAAGGGTGAAAACCATCTGGATGCACAGAAGGATGAGTCTAATCCGTATTTCACCTTCGATCCGAGCAAATGTATTGTCTGCTCCCGCTGTGTGCGTGCCTGTGAAGAGGTGCAGGGCACCTTTGCGCTGACGATCTCCGGACGTGGCTTTGATTCCACCGTCTCGCCGGGTCAGGATCAGCCGTTTCTGGATTCTGAGTGTGTCTCCTGTGGCGCCTGCGTACAGAGCTGCCCGACCTCGACACTGATGGAAAAATCGGTGATTGATGCGGGTCAGCCGGAGCACTCGGTGGTGACCACCTGTGCCTATTGTGGCGTGGGTTGTTCCTTTAAGGCCGACATGAAAGGCAGCGAAGTGATCCGCATGGTGCCGTATAAAGACGGACAGGCGAACCACGGTCACTCCTGCGTTAAAGGTCGTTTTGCGTTTGGTTACGCGACCCATGAAGATCGTATTACCCAGCCGATGATCCGTGACTCTATCGATCAGCCGTGGCAGGAAGTGTCCTGGGAGGAGGCGATCAGCTTTGCCGCTGAACGTCTGCGCAGTATTCAGGCTGATCACGGTCGTGAAAGCATCGGTGGGATTACCTCATCACGCTGTACCAATGAAGAAACCTATCTGGTGCAGAAACTGATCCGGGCGGCGTTTGGTAATAACAACACCGATACCTGTGCCCGTGTGTGCCACTCGCCCACCGGTTATGGCCTGAAAACCACGCTGGGTGAATCAGCCGGCACACAGACATTTGATTCAGTGATGCACGCTGATCTGGTGATGGTGATTGGGGCGAACCCAACCGATGCCCATCCGGTATTCGGTTCCCTGCTGAAACGCCGTTTACGCGAAGGCGCTAAGTTGATCGTCGTGGATCCGCGCCGTATCGATCTGGTGAAAAGCCCGCACGTTGAAACCCAGCATCACCTGAAGCTGCGTCCGGGGAGCAACGTGGCGTTTGTGAATGCCATGGCCCATGTGATTGTGACCGAAGGTCTGGAAGACTCGGCCTTTATTGCAGAGCGTTGTGAAGAGCAAGCGTATCAGGCATGGCGCACATTTATCTCCGAGCCGCAGCATGCACCGGAGCAGACCGAAGCGATTACCGGTATCCCAGCTGAGGAGCTGCGCAGTGCGGCACGGTTGTACGCGCAAGCCGGTAATGCCGCGATCTATTACGGTCTGGGTGTGACTGAGCACAGTCAGGGTTCCAGCATGGTCATGGGTATTGCCAATCTCGCGCTGGCGACCGGCAATATCGGCCGTGAAGGTGTGGGTGTAAACCCGCTGCGTGGTCAGAACAATGTGCAGGGGTCCTGTGATATGGGCTCCTTCCCTCATGAGTTGCCGGGATACCAGCATGTGGCGGATGATGCGGTACGCAGTCGCTTTGAAGCACGCTGGAATGTGGAACTGGACAACGAGCCTGGCCTGCGTATTCCGAACATGTTTGATGCGGCGCTGGATGGTACCTTCCGAGGTCTTTACTGTCAGGGTGAAGATATCGCCCAGTCCGATCCGAATACCAGCCATGTTGAAGCGGCGCTGAAAGCACTGGATTGCCTGATCGTGCAGGATATTTTCCTCAACGAAACCGCTAAGTTTGCCCATGTTTTCCTGCCGGGTTCATCTTTCCTGGAAAAAGATGGCACCTTTACGAATGCCGAGCGCCGCATTAACCGCGTGCGTAAGGTGATGCCACCGTTGGCCGGAAAAGCGGACTGGGAAGCGACAATGTTGCTGTCCAATGCCCTGGGTTATCCGATGGATTATCAGGACCCGTCCGAGATCATGGATGAAATTGCTGCACTGACGCCGACGTTTACCGGCGTGAGTTATGACCGTCTGGAAGAGCTGGGTAGTATTCAGTGGCCATGTAATGAAGCTGCGCCGGACGGCACGCCGACGATGCACTTGGATAGCTTCCCGATTGGTAAGGCGCACTTTGCCATTACTGAATACGTGGCGACGGAAGAGCGCTCTAGCCGCCGCTTCCCGCTGTTGCTGACAACGGGGCGTATTTTGTCCCAGTACAACGTTGGTGCTCAGACCCGCCGTACCGATAATCAGGTGTGGCATGATGAAGATGTGCTGGAACTGCATCCGCACGATGCCGAAGAGCGGGGTGTGAACGACGGTGATTGGTTGGGTGTTGCCAGCCGTGCCGGTGAGACCGTGATGCGTGCGCGTATCAGCGATCGTATGCAGCCAGGTGTGGTGTATACGACGTTCCATCATCCCGGCAGTGGTGCCAACGTTGTCACGACCGATAATTCGGATTGGGCGACCAACTGTCCTGAGTACAAAGTGACAGCGGTGCAGGTGGTTAAAGTGAACCAGCCATCGGAGTGGCAGGAGCGTTATCGCAACTTTGATGAACAGCAGAGAGAATTGCTGGCCAAGGCACGCGCCGAAGGGCGTGGTCGTAAGTCCCGCAGCAGGGTGTAGATGATGGCAGCCCGACCTATACAGCACGCTGAGCAGGAGCAACCGCCCACCGAACAGAATCGCTGTTATGTCTCTGTTTCGGTGGAGCGTTTCCAGCAAAGTGGCAATGCGCAGGCAGATGATCTGATCGCACAGGAGGTGCCGGTTGCGTTGATCTACAACGGCATCTCCCATGTGGTGATGATGGCGTCCCCCAGTGACCTGGAAGACTTTGCAGTGGGCTTTAGCCTGAGTGAAGGGATTATCGAGCAGGTCGCCGAGGTCTACGACATCGTTGTTCAGTATGATCCGGACAATCTGCTGGCCGGTGTGGAAGTACACCTGACCATTGCCGCGCAACGTCAGATGGAGCTGAAGAAACGGCGACGTAATCTGACAGGGCGCACCGGGTGTGGTCTGTGTGGGGCAGAGTCTCTGCAAGAGGTGATGCGTCCGGTGGGTCATGTCGACGCGCAACCGCTGATTGATGGTCAAGCCGTTGAAGCGGCCGTTGCTGCGTTGGCAAAACATCAGCCGTTGCAGGCGCTGACCGGAGCGTTTCACGGTGCAGCATGGTGTGACGGACAGGGCAATATCCTACAGTTACGGGAAGATATTGGTCGCCATAACGCGCTGGATAAGCTGCTGGGGTATTTGCGTCGCAGTGAGGTCGAGTTGAGCAGCGGCTTTGTCCTGGTATCCAGCCGGGCCAGTTACGAAATGGTTTATAAAAGCAGCCGTTGTGGTGTTGCAACGCTGGTGGCTGTATCAGCGCCCACCGCACTGGCTCTAAAAATGGCGCAGGAGGCGGGGTTAAACTTAATTGGGTTTGCCCGTCCCGGCCGTCACGTGGTGTATCACCGCGCTACTGAAGAATAAAGAGGAATACCGAACGATGGGGAGTCATCAGCTAGCCAGCCTGATCCGGATGGCCAATCAGATCGCCGAGAATAATCGCCATGTGGGTGATGATGCCGCAGTTGCTAAAGTGGTTTCAGGTCACCTGAGTCGCTTCTGGGCACGTTCCATGAAGCAGCAGATACAGGCGTATTTGCAGGCCGGAGGTGAAGAATTGAACCCGGCAGCACGGGTTGCCATTGCCCAACTATAACCAGATGCGCTGGTTGTATTTTCGCCAGTGCACAACGCTTTTGCTTTACAGCAAAGGATAAAACTCTATTATCGAAAGAATTAGCAGATTTATTCAGTGGTCTGACGCCACAGTATTGATGTTGTTCTGAAGGATAGGTTTTACGCCGAGTATGACGTTCGAAGATTACACACAGCCTGTAAAAATTCTGGTGACAGGCGCCACCGGACAGGTCGGCTCTGCCATTGTGCAGGGGGCCGACGATGAGCCTTTTTTCTCGGTCGTCGGTTTGGGGCCGAAGGAACTGGATATCACGTCGCAAGAACAGATTCGCGAGAAGTTGGATCTGTATCTGCCCGACTACGTCATTAACTGCGCGGGCTTTAACGGTGTTGATGCTGCTCTGCATGAACATGAGCGTTGTTATGCTGTTAATGCAGAAGGTGTTGAGAAGCTGGCCGCCGCCTGTGGAGATCTTTCTATCCCGGTGGTGCATCTTTCCAGTGACTTTGTCTTCGACGGTCACTACGACAGTGGTTATCGTGAAGACGATGAAGTGTCCCCGCTGGGTGTATATGGCGACAGCAAATGGCAGGGTGAAGAAGCGCTGCGCCGTGTTTTGCCACAACACCTGATTCTGCGCGCCAGCTGGATATTTAGCGAAAGCGGTAATAACTTTGTGACACGAACGTTGGAGCGTGCGCGTTCGCAGTTGGAAATCAAAGCCGTTAATGATCGTATAGGTAACCCGACCGCCGCTTCAGACCTGGCCCGAGTGGTTCTGGCGATGCTGAAGCAGGTACACAATGGCGCGGAAGCCTGGGGTACGTATCACTACTGTGGTGCGGAAGTGACGAACCGCTACAGTTTCTGCAAAGAAATTATCTCTCTGGCGATGGGATATGAAGAGTTGGCGATGGAAAAACTGACGTCAGTCAGCGCCAGCCATTACCCTAAAGAAGCGCAGCGCCCCAGCTCTTCTGTGCTGGAGTGTAAAAAACTGCTCAATACCTTTGGTATCCATCAGCGGCCCTGGCGTAGTGATCTGTCAGAAGTTATCCGCTTTCACTATCAGAGCCGCAAGCAGGCACTGCAAGACTGATCCCCCGGCGGGATCTGTCAGAGTACCAGCCAGGGTTCGGGGTGGTGAGTCAGCGCCACCGCAACGATATAACCGGCTGTACAGATGGCGCCCGTTAAGGCCGCAATGCGTATTGCTCGGGTTCGCCCCCGACGCAACGCGATACTGCCCAACACAATATAGGCCAGCAATCCCAGAACTTTTGCCGTCAACCAGCTGTCCACAAAGGGATATTGCTGTAGTTTGAAGGCCAGAGTCCCGGCGCTGACCAGCAGAACGGTATCGACGATGTCAGGGCCGATCCGCATCCAGCGTTTACTTAGTAGGCGTGGTTTCTGCATCATGCACCAGCCACGAAAGAGGAAAAATGTCAGGCTGAGGATAACCGCCGTGACATGAATATGTTTTATTGCCAGATAGCTCATTTTTGAATATCTAATGGGTATAAGGATATAGCCAAAATTTCCGTGCTAAGATGGGCGTATGTTTTTTATACAGTGTCGTATATTAGATCTATATAAAGCACTGTGCATTGATATTGGTTAGTTATGAACTCTCAATCTGAACAACAAAAACAAGCACTGATTGATGACTTCGGCCGCCGCGTTGATTATGTCCGTTTATCGGTGACCGATCGCTGCGACTTCCGCTGTGTATATTGCATGAGCGAGAAGATGGAGTTTCTGCCTAAGCAGCAGGTGCTGACACTCGAAGAGATCTACAACGTTGCCGCATCGTTTTCTGATCTGGGTGTTAAAAAAATTCGCCTGACAGGCGGTGAACCGCTGGTACGCCGTGGCGTGATGGACCTGATTCGTGAGATCGGCAAGCTGCCGGTGGATCTGGTGATTACCACTAACGGTTCCCAGCTGGGGCATATGGCCGGTGATCTGAAAGACGCGGGTGTATCCCGCCTCAATATCAGCCTCGACAGCCTGCAGCGTGATCGTTTTCAGCGTATGACCCGCAGCGACAAACTTGAACAGGTACTGACGGGCATCGATGCCGCACGCGAAGCTGGCTTTGAGCGTATCAAGCTGAATGCTGTGGTGATGCGCGGTCGTAATGATGACGAAGTGTTGGATCTGGTCGA
>JAGSHA010000079.1 GCA_023954795.1 Oceanospirillaceae bacterium
CGCATTCTTGGCATTCTGCTGATGATCTTCAGCATCACCATGCTGCCACCCATGCTGATCTCCATGCACTATGAAGACAACACGTTGATGGCGTTTGCTGCGGGTTTTGCAATCACGCTCGTCACCGGCTTCATGCTCTGGATACCGGTTCACCGGGTACGGCAAGACCTGCGAACACGTGATGGGTTCTTAGTTACGGTGCTTTTCTGGGCCGTATTGGGCCTGTTTGGTGCTTTGCCACTGATGCTGGCAGAGAATCCCCATCTATCCTTTGTTGACGCGCTGTTTGAGTCCCTCTCAGGCTTGACGACAACCGGTGCAACCGTGATGACCGGTATCGATCAGCTTCCCGAGTCGATCCTCTGGTATCGCCAGCAGCTTCAATGGCTAGGCGGTATGGGTATTATCGTATTAGCTGTCGCCATCCTGCCGATGCTGGGTATCGGGGGGATGCAGCTGTACCGTGCAGAAACACCGGGACCGGTCAAAGACTCCAAACTGACCCCACGTATTACCGAAACCGCAAAAGCCCTGTGGTACATCTATCTGTCCCTGACCGTGCTTTGCGCGCTGGGATACTGGGCCGCAGGAATGTCCCTGTTTGATGCCGTGGGACACAGCTTTTCGACCGTTGCCATCGGCGGTTTTTCCACCCACGATGCGAGTATCGGTTACTTCGACTCTGAACTGATCGAAGGCATTGCCATCTTCTTTATGGTGATCTCCGGCATCAACTTCAGCCTGCATTTCTTCGCGTGGAAACACCGCAGCCTGAAACATTACTTTTTGGACCCGGAATTCCGTTTTTACCTAACGGTTCTAACGGCCATTATTGCGCTGTCGTTTGTGGCTCTCACGATAACAAACACATACGAACCCGGCGACTCGCTGCGTAAATCAGCCTTTATGGTGGTCTCAATTGCGACTACAACAGGCTTTGCGACCGCTGATTTTGCTCATTGGCCAACGATGTTGCCGTTCCTGCTGTTTGTCGCGGCCTTTGCCGGTGGCTGTGCCGGTTCCACAGGCGGCGGAATGAAAGTAATCCGCATCCTGCTGATCCTGAAGCAGGGTTATCGTGAAATTCAGCGTCTGGTCCATCCCAATGCCGTGATTCCGGTCAAGTTGGGCAACACACCGATCTCTGACCGGGTACTGGAAGCGGTCTGGGGATTCTTCTCCGTCTACATGATTGTATTTGTGGTGATGCTGATTACCTTATTGGCAACGGGGTTGGATCAGGTGACCGCCTGGTCCGCCGTGGGTGCAACCCTGAACAACCTGGGACCCGGTCTGGGCGATGTATCTGCTCACTACGGTGATATCAACGATACGGCCAAATGGGTACTCTGTTTTGCCATGCTGTTGGGCCGCTTGGAGGTATTTACTCTGCTGGTCCTGTTTACACCGATCTTCTGGCGCCGATAATTAGGCGCCAGGACCTGTAGTATCCCTACCAAGGGCGTAGTCCTATGACCATCGCTTGCGCTTAAAATACGCGTTTCAAAGCCGGATATTTCAGCATTCGAAAACGCTAGATATACCACCTGCCCGAGCAGTGTTGACTACCACAGTGTAGATGCGATGCTTACCTTCTATGTTTGCACAGCCCCGGCGTTAAACAATTTTTACTTAAATACGGCCCCCATCCGAAGGCCGACCGAACATCAACTCTCTCTGAGCCAAGCCGCTCACCCGGTGTGCACTTCCGCACCCGATCGAGCCGCCCAGCCAATTTCTGGAGACATATTATGCGTTACACCCTCTACCTTTCCGGCGAAATCCACACTGACTGGCGCGACCAGATCAAACGGGCCGTTGAGATGAACGGCCTGCCGGTCGACATTCTGACTCCAAACACCGATCACGCATCCAGCGATGACTGTGGTGATGAGCTGCTGGGCGCTGAAGACAAAGCGTTCTGGAAAGATCACAAAGCTGCCAAAATTAATACCATGCGCCATATGACGGCACTGAAACGCGCCGACATTGTTGTGGTCCGCTTTGGTGATAAATACCGCCAGTGGAACGCTGCATTCGACGCAGGTATTGCCATCGCACTGGGTAAATCCCTGATCGTGGAGCACGCGCCGGAGTTGACCCATCCCCTGAAAGAGATCGATGCAGCAGCACATGCCGTCGCGGAGAATACCGATCAGGTGATCGAAGTACTGAAATACCTCTGTCTGGATTACTAACCAGATACCCTGGTTCTTAGGGAAAGAAGGGCAGGGCATACTCCCCTACAGCCGCGGCAACACGATGCAACAATCCATCGAAATATGAGTCGGTCTCAGGGATTCGTGCGATTGTTGCACATCGTGCCAGTGACTGTTGCGAATATACTGCTGCCCTTTTTGTCCGAATTCATTTATTTTTGACGTAACGTCACTTAAAACTCAACAAGCCGGGTATATGAGTCCTAAATTTATTGACGATGCCACGCGTGAAGCGCGTGAAGCCGAAATTCTACAGACCGCGCTGGATGTAATTGCCCGGGATGGCGTCTCTGGTCTGACAATCGACAAGGTTGTTTCCAAGGTGCCGTACTCCAAAGGCACCGTATACAACCACTTTAGCTGCAAAGAAGATCTGCTGACGGCCCTGTGTAATAACTGTGTGCGCCGCCTCGCCGATATCTTTTTTCGTGCCGCCAGGTTTGAAGGCAGTAGCCGGGAAAAGATGCTGGCGATAGGCATTGGCTACATGCTGCACTCTCAGTTCGATCCAACGGAGTTTATGCTGGTTATTTCCGCTAAAACTCCGTCGGTCACTGAGAAGAGCTCACAGAAACGTCAGGACGAGCATCAGGAGCTGGAAACAAAGCTGCTGGGCACCATTCTTCAGATCATCTCTGAAGGGTTAGCCAACGGTGAACTAACACTCGCGCCGCATCTGAGCCCGGCTCAGGTCGCCTTTTCCCTCTGGGCGATGAGTTTTGGCACGATTGCACTGCTGCAAGACAACGTTGAACGCTGTGGTGTACGTCAGGAAATGACGCTTGAGCGGGAACTGACCAACCATGCCAATCTTGTGCTGGATGGTTTGAACTGGACACCTTATACCCCCGACCATGACTGGCATGCATCGGTACAGCGTATGAAGGCGACCGTATTTGCGCCCGAAGTAGAAGCGCTGAAAGCTCGCTGGGACACGCTGACCTAATCGATTTGTACGACGGAAAGCGGTGGAAACACCGTTTTTTTAATAATGTTTAATGACGCTTCGTCATCAAACAGACATCAGTTTATAACCTAAGTTGCCATCAGAGCATCTAACCCAACAACTCCTCAATGGAATCGGGGAACTGGAGAAGGAAAAATGAGAGACCGACTTTTCCGTTTTGTACTGAATCACCCTATATGGGTGATTCTGCTCACGATTATGCTGGTTTTTGGTGCGGCCTCAGGCGCTAAAAATCTCGTATTCAAAAGTGATTACCGAGTGTTCTTCAGTGATGAGAACCCTCAGCTTACGGCTTTCGAGTCGATGCAAAGGATCTACAGCAAAAGTGATAACGTCGCTTTTATTATTTCCCCGCCGGAAGGCAAGGTATTCACCCCACGTACACTGGGTGCACTTCAGGAACTGACCACCGAAGCCTGGCAGGTTCCCTATTCCACGCGCGTTGACTCCATTACTAACTTCCAGCACACCTGGTCGGAAGAGGACGATATGATCGTGGAGGATCTGGTACTGGATTCCACCACGCTGACCGATGCGGACATGCCGCGTCTGCAGGAGATTGCGCTGAAAGAGCCGATGCTGCTCAACAAGCTGATCTCGCCGCAAGCTCACGTTACCGTGCTCAACGTCACCGTCCAGCTGCCGGGTAAAAACCCGGTTGTCGAAGTGCCTCAAGTGGTTGCGAAAGCACGCGATATGCGCGCCCAGTTCCTTGAGAAGTACCCCGATATGGAAGTGCGTTTGTCCGGTATGGTGATGATGAACAATACCTTCGCCGAGTCTTCACTGAATGATAACGCCACGCTGGTGCCTATCATGTTTGGTGTAGTGCTGCTGGGTATGATCTTCCTGCTGCGTACCTTCAGCGGTACGTTTGCCACCGTTATCGTCATCATGTTCTCCATTGCCGGCACCATGGGTTTGGCAGGCTGGACAGGGTTCTTCCTCACCGGTCCATCGGCGAGTACACCGATCATGGTTCTGACACTGGCGGTCGCCGACTGTGTGCATATTCTGACGACCATGTTTTATGAAATGCGTCAGGGCGTTGAGAAGAAGAAGGCCATTCAGGACAGTCTGAAGATCAACTTCCAGCCTATCTTCCTGACCAGTGTCACCACTGCCGTCGGTTTCCTCAGCCTCAACTTCTCCGATTCTCCACCGTTCCGTGATCTGGGTAATATGGTCGCAATGGGTGTCATGCTGGCGTTCGTATTCTCCGTCACTATCTTCCCGGCGATGCTGAAACTGCTACCGATTAAAGTGGCGCCGATCAGTGATGAAGACCGTAACGACCTGATGCACAAGCTGGGCAAAGTTGTTATCAGCAAGCGCAAAGTGTTGTTGCCAGGTATGGCGGTTGTCATGGCAAGTTTGGTTCTGTTTACCCCTCAGAACGAACTGAACGATGACTTTGTGAAGTATTTCGATACCAGCGTTCCATTCCGTCAGGCAACCGACTACATGCAGGACAACCTGTCCGGCATGACCACGATGGAGATCTCGATCGAGAGTGGGGAAACAAGTGGAATCAACAAACCGGAGTTCTTGAAAGCGGTCGGCGATCTGACCGATTGGTTGCGAGCTCAGCCGGAAACTGACCACGTCAACTCTATTACCGATACGATCAAACGTCTCAACAAAAACATGCACAGCGATGACGACAGCTACTATAAGCTGCCACAAGAGCGTGAGTTGTCGGCTCAGTACCTGCTGCTCTATGAGATGTCATTGCCGTACGGTCTGGACCTGAACAACCAGTTAAACGTAGACAAATCGTCCACCCGTTTGATCGGTACGTTTAAGAACATGACCAGTACTGAGCAGATCGATCTGGAAGCCAAAATCTACAACTGGTTTGCAGAGAATGCACCTCAGTATGAAGCCGAAGTGGCCAGCACCAGTCTGATGTTTGCCCATATCGGCCAGCGTAATATCAGCAGTATGTTGATCGGTACCTCTGTGGCCTTGCTGCTGATATCCGTCATGCTCGGTCTGGCATTACGCTCTGTACGCTATGGTTTTATCAGCCTGATTCCAAACTTGGCACCCGCCGTGATGGGTTTCGGTCTCTGGTTCCTGATCGACGGTCAGGTCGGTCTGGCACTGTCTGTCGTTGCCGGTATGACACTGGGTATCGTGGTGGATGACACCGTTCACTTCCTCAGCAAGTATCTGTACGCGCGCCGTGAACGCGGCAAAAACAGCCAAGACGCGGTCCGTTATGCATTCGCGAGCGTTGGACGCGCCTTGTGGGTGACCACACTGGTGTTGGTCGCAGGCTTTATGGTTCTGGCGCAATCCAGCTTTAAACTCAATGCGGATATGGGTTTGCTGACTGCACTGACGATTCTGATCGCATTGATCGTCGACTTCCTGTTCCTGCCGCCTCTATTGATGAAACTGGATAACGGCGACAAGGTTGCCGACACCACTGAAGACAACGATGCTGACTCCAGCAACAATATTGATAACAAAGGAGATACCCATGAACCTGCTAATCAACCCGCTTAAGTCAGTTTTGATCGCGGCGCTGGTCTCTGCCCCGATAGTGGCACTGGCCGAAACGCCGGAAGAAAAGGGCATGGCGATCTCTGTTGAATCGAAGAAACGTGACCTTGGCTGGCAGGATATGCAGGCCGAAATGAACATGGTCCTGCGCAATAAACAGGGCCAGGAGAGCATCCGCGAGATCCGTATGAAGTCATTGGAGATCAATGATGATGGA
This sequence comes from Oceanospirillaceae bacterium, assembly GCA_023954795.1. Taxonomy (GTDB): domain Bacteria; phylum Pseudomonadota; class Gammaproteobacteria; order Pseudomonadales; family Balneatricaceae; genus Pontibacterium. The sequence goes on from JAGSHA010000079.1 coordinate 5,915, forward strand.
GACAAAAGCTTGTCTGTCTTCGACAAGCCGCGAGATGTAAAAGGCACCGCATTTCTGAGTTTCTCTCACCCCGTGGGTGCTGACGACCAGTGGCTGTATCTGCCTGCGCTGAAACGCGTGAAGCGTATTGCGTCACGTAACAAATCCGGCCCGTTTATGGGGTCTGAATTTGCCTACGAGGACCTGTCTTCGTTTGAGGTCGAAAAATACAGCTACAAATACCTGCGCGATGAAGCGTGCGAAGGCGGCACCTGTTTTGTCGTTGAACAGTACCCGGTCGACAAAAACTCCGGTTATACCCGTCGCCTGGTCTGGCTGGATCAGAGTGAATACCGCCTCTGGAAAATTGATTTCTTTGATCGCAAAAACTCACCGCTGAAAACACTGACCTACCACGATTACCAACAGTACCTGGGTAAACACTGGCGTGCGGATCTGATGAAGATGGTCAATCACCAGACCGGTAAAAGCACCGACCTGAGCTGGAAGAGCTACCAGTTCAAAACCGGATTATCAGACAAAGACTTCAACAAGAACTCTCTGAAACGAGCGCGTTAAGTCATGCTGAAATCCTCAACGCTTTTCAAAACAGGACTCACCGCAGGGCTGCTCGCAGCTCTGCCGGTGCAGGCCGAAACCTACTTTGAAGCGTCCGGCAAAGTCGCTGCAGAGCTACGTGGCTTTACTCAGGATGCTCAGTTTTCAGGGCAGGATCATGATTCCAATCTGTCCTTCTACGTTGAGCCCGAGCTTTTCTGGGAGTGGAATGATGGTGACGACAGCCTGACCTTTACCCCTTATCTGCGTGTGGACGAGAACGACAGCGAACGGACTCATGCTGATATTCGTGAACTGAGCTGGGTTCATGTGGGCGATGACTGGGAACTGCGCACCGGCATCCGCAAGGTATTCTGGGGTGTTACCGAGTTCCAGCATCTGGTCGATGTTATCAACCAGACCGACGGTGTTGATGACTTTGACGGTGAAGACAAGCTGGGGCAACCCATGGTCAACCTATCTCTGGTAAGAGACTGGGGTATCGTTGACCTGTTCCTGCTACCAGGTTTCCGTGAGCGTACCTTTGCGGGTACAGAAGGGCGTTTACGCGGCGGGCTGGTTGTTGATACCGACAGCGCTGAGTATGAATCCAGCGCCGAGGAGAAACATCTGGATACCGCCATTCGCTGGAGCCATACCCTTGGCGATTACGATCTGGGTGCGTATTGGTTCCACGGCACCAATCGTGATCCTGAGTTGAGCGTACAGACCCAGTCAGGCAACACTGTTCTGGTACCACGCTATGTGCAGATGGATCAGCTGGGTTTTGACCTGCAAGCGACCATCGACAGTTGGCTGTGGAAAGTCGAAACCATCTGGCGCGATACAGAGAAAGAAGACTACTTCGCGGCACAGGCTGGTTTCGAATATACCTTCTATGGTATTCAGGACAGCAGCGCCGATCTCGGTGTTCTGCTGGAATATGGCTGGGATGAAAGGGGAGAGGATGCTAGCTCCAATGTTCAGAACGATCTGTTCTTTGGTGGCCGAGTCACTCTTAACGATGCATCCAGTACCGAACTTTTAGCCGGTATTGGTCATGACCTGGATTTTGATAGCCAAAGCCTGATCGTCGAAGCCAGCCGTCGCTACGGCGATAATTGGAAGGTTAGCATCGACGGACGATTTTTCAGTGCAGACGATCCCAGAGACCTCGCTTCGGCTTTGGACAAGGACGACCACCTGCAATTTACAGTCGAGCGTTACTTTTAAGTTTCCAATCGCACTAACAAAGCCGCCCCAATCCGGGCGGCTTTTTTAATGTTTCACGTGAAACATTTCATATTTAACCTTCATTTAATGCGCAACTTCTACCTTTCGCCCGGTCACACCTGCACCTGACTACACTGCGTACACCTATTTTGGTGTATAATTTCCGCCTTATTTTCGGGCCAAATTTATAGTTATGGTGAATTACGTGACTGACCAGGTTACCTCAGACGTAAGTACATTTCAGGGGTTGATTCTCGCCCTGCAAGAATATTGGGCAGAACACGGCTGTGTAATCGTTCAGCCGCTGGACATGGAAGTAGGCGCAGGGACATTCCATCCTGCCACCTTCCTGCGCTCTATCGGACCAGAAAGCTGGAACTCTGCCTACGTGCAGCCAAGCCGTCGTCCAACCGATGGACGTTACGGTGAGAACCCTAACCGTCTGCAACACTACTACCAGTTTCAGGTTGTGATGAAGCCGTCACCGGCTAACCTGCAGGAACTCTACCTGGGCTCTCTGGAGCGTATGGGTGTGGATCTGAACGTTCACGATGTTCGCTTCGTAGAAGACAACTGGGAATCCCCAACGTTGGGTGCCTGGGGTCTGGGCTGGGAAGTGTGGCTGAACGGTATGGAAGTGACACAGTTCACTTACTTCCAGCAGGCGGGTGGTCTGGAGTGCTATCCGGTAACCGGTGAGATCACCTACGGTCTTGAACGTATTGCGATGTACTTGCAGAACGTTGATAGCGTTTACGATCTGATCTGGACCAAAGCACCCGACGGCACTGTTGTGACCTACGGCGACGTGTTCCACCAGAACGAAGTAGAGCAGTCCACCTACAACTTCGAACACGCTGATGTCCCTATGCTGTTCCGCAACTTTGACCACTATGAGTCTGAGTGTGAGAAGCTGCTGGCACTGGAAACGCCTCTGCCACTACCGGCTTACGAACAGGTACTGAAAGCATCCCATACGTTTAACCTGCTGGATGCACGTCACGCGATCTCTGTGACCGAGCGTCAGCGTTATATCCTGCGCGTACGCACACTGGCCCGTAAAGTGGCACACGCATATTTTGATGCCCGTAAAGCCCTCGGCTTCCCGCTTGCTACTGAAGCGTTGCGCCAGGAAGTAATGGCCGCAAGCGAGGAGAAAAAGTAATGGCTACACAAGATTTTCTGTTCGAGCTTGGCACCGAAGAGCTGCCACCAAAAGCACTGAAAACCCTGTCTAAGGCACTGGAAGCTGATGCGCTGGCAGGCATCAAAGATGTGCTGGGTAAAGATGCGGATGCACTGCTGAAAGATGCGACGATCAAAAGCTATGCTGCACCACGACGTTTAGCGCTGCTGATTGAAAACCTAGTGACCGAAGTGCCTGCCAGTGAATTCCTGATGCAGGGCCCACCATCACGTATCGCATATGATGGTTACGGTAATCCAAGCAAAGCACTGGAAGGCTTCGCGCGTAAATGTGGAACCGACGTATCTTCTCTGGAAGAGATCGACGGCAAAATGTGTTTCCGCCAGCAGACTGACGCCAAACCGCTGCGCACTGAACTCGCGTCCGTTATGCAAAACGCTCTCAATAAACTGCCAGTACCTAAGCGCATGCGCTGGGGTGCATCACGCATTGAGTTTGTCCGCCCGGTTCAGTGGCTGGTGATGATTTTTGGCGACGAAGTGATCGATTGCGAAATGCTGGGTGTTAAATCCGGTCGTAAAACACGCGGTCACCGTTTCCACTACAACAATCAGATCGAGCTGATGACGGCAGTAGAATATGCTGACACGCTGAAAGAAACCGGCAAAGTGGTTGCCGACTATGACAGCCGTCTTGAAGATATTCGCTCCCAAGTGATTAAGGAAGGGGAGAAGCTCGGTGGTGTTGCACAGATCGATGAAGACCTGCTGCACGAAGTCACCGCACTGAATGAATGGCCTGTGGCTTTGACCGGTCGTTTCGAAGAGCGCTTCCTGGATGTGCCAGCTCAGGCACTGATCTCCTCTATGAAGGAGCATCAGAAGTACTTCCACCACGAAGACAAAGACGGCAACCTGATGCCGAACTTCACCACCATCTGCAACATCGTCTCTAAAGATCCGCAGCAGGTGATCGAAGGAAACGAAAAGGTTATTCGTCCACGTTTGTCCGATGCTGCGTTCTTCTTTGAAACAGACAAGAAGAAGTCATTGGAATCACGTATTGATGATCTGAAGACCATCGTCTTCCAGAAAGATCTGGGAACCCTGCACGCGAAGGCTGAGCGTATCGCCACTATCGCACAGCGTATCGCATCAGACCTTGGCAACAACACAGAGCAGGCAGCCCGCGCTGCGATGCTGGCCAAGACCGATCTGATGTCCGACATGGTGTACGAATTCACTGACCTGCAGGGTCTGATGGGTTATCACTATGCGCTGCATGACGGTGAAGACAACGGCGTTGCGCTAGCAATGAACGAACAGTACATGCCTCGTTTCGCAGGTGATGAACTGCCGGAATCTGCACCGGGTATCGCAGTGGCTATCGCTGACCGTCTGGACACGCTGACCGGCCTGTTCGGCATCAATCAGCCGCCAACCGGTTCCAAAGATCCGTTCGCACTGCGTCGTGCCGCTCTGGGTGTACTGCGTATTATGGTCGAACGCAATCTGGATCTGGACCTGCGTGAGCTGATCTCTGTAGCAGCAGACAGCCACGGTGATCTGCCGGCACGTGACGGCCTTGAAGACAGGGTTCTGGATTTCATGCTGGATCGTTTCCGCGCTTGGTACGAAGACGAAGGCATCTCCGTCGATGTATTCCTGGCGGTACTGGCGGTTAAACCGACCAAACCACTGGACTTCGATACCCGCGTTAAAGCAGTTAATCACTTCCGTTCTCTGAGTGAAGCCGAAGCACTGGCCGCCGCCAACAAGCGTGTTTCCAACATTCTGAACAAACAGGGTGGTGCGGTATCCGGATCGGTTGATGACGCATTGCTTCAGGACGATGCTGAGAAAGCACTGGCATCCGAACTGGCAGCACTGTCCGATCGTATCGAGCCACTGTTTGCTGCGGGTGACTATCAGGCAGCACTGGAACAGCTGGCAAGCCTGCGGGGCAGCGTTGATAAGTTCTTCGACGAGGTGATGGTTATGGCCGATGACGAAGCGGTACGTCAGAACCGCCTCGTGCTTCTGAGCAACCTGCGAAGCTTGTTCC
>JAGSHA010000126.1 GCA_023954795.1 Oceanospirillaceae bacterium
CAGAAACGGCATGGTCGGAATCCTCGCTTCTATATCGTTGCTCATGCCTTCTGCTAATCCCAAAAGGAATGCGGCATTCGCCATCATGTCACACGGGCTTGGACCGGCAGGCAAGGCACGCATCTCTATTCTCAGGTGACCACCTCCGGCATCATCAAATACCGGCCGATTCCACGGCCAGACGGTCCCTTGATGCAACCGCAGTTCAAATAACGATGGCAGCTCTCCTGCCCCGGCCAGCGCCAGCGCATCTTCCCCGTTGCAAATGGGTAGGATCGGTTCATGCAGATGGACAGATTCTGCGAACAACTCATAAGCCCCATGCCGGACCCAGCCATGGCCAAAACTGACCCGTGAAGGCAGATGCGCTTCACGCACATCCCGGGTGCGACCGTCAATCGCGTGCTTAATCAGCGGTATCCGGGTTTCATGCCACAGCCTCTGTCCAAGCATAAACGGAGAATTTCCAGCGATGGCTAATACGATAGGTGTCGCCAGCTGCATGGCATTAAACAGTTCGGCAAAACGTTCCGGCTCGACGCGACAGTGCAACTGCATGGAGGTGTTCGCGCCTTCCAGCGTGACATCGCGGGAGCGCAAAGAGATAGGCTCCGGACCATTGATCCGAATTGAGAACAGCTCCCCCCGCATGCGGGACAGTGCGCGGGTTAGCGCATGAAACCGTGGCAGATCGGTCATCGCATGCGGACCGAAATGACGCCGCTTCAAGGTCGGTAAAATGCCAATCGGGACGACTTGACCGGCGTACTGATCAGCAGCCTGCTGCAAAGCATTCAGCGCCCCAAGAATCTCATTTTCCAATTGGGAGAACGGTGTGCCTTTCGCGGATACCGGAGATAAATTGTATTCAAGGTTATAGCGATTCAGCTCCAACGCCAACTGTGGGTCATTAACCGCCGCGTGGAGGGCCTGATTAACAAACAACGGGCGTCCTTGCTGGTCGACGATATAGATCTCCAGCTCAGCACCGATGGTGGTCGCTCCTGCGCCAAACCCCGGCCGTTTCAGCAACTGTTCCAATGCTTGCAGATTACCGTTCAACTGTTTTTTGAAGCGGCCGTACTCTGCGGCTGAAAATTCAGACTTTTCGATATCCAGGCCCATCGTGTTCCGCCTGCTGTTTCGATGCAATTCAGCATGGCACGGATACTCACAGTTCTCAAATCGGTCCGCGTTACCGGCGAACCTCACTGCGGATCAGGTCACTGTTCATTCGCGAGTGCTGTGCTATAGTCGGGCACTTCTCAGGATACGGATATATCAAAGGATCAAGACAGTGATCAGGAATCTGGTGATCAAAGGGCTGGGCTTTGCAGGCATCCCGGCTATGCTACACAAGACACTGAAACGACGTGGCATTTCTATTCTGGCGTACCATGGTGTACTGGATAAACCGCTGCCGTTTGATGACTGGTGTTTTATCAGTCAGGAAACCTTTGACGAGCAAATTCGTTATCTGAACGACCACTTCAATATTGTTCACCTGTCCGAAGCCGTGAAGATGCTGGATAACGGTGATGTGGATAAACCCACAGCCGTGATCACATTCGACGATGGCTATCAGAACAACTATGACTTCGCATTTCCAATCCTGAAGAAATACAACGCCCCGGCCACGATCTATCTGGTATCCGATCAGATGAATGGTGAGGACACCATCTGGTTCTGTCGTCTGAATCAGGCCTTGTCTGAAACATCAGAAACCGCATTGAGCTGGAACGGTATGCAGTTCAACCTCAACACCCCTGCAGGTAAAGCGGCCGCATCTGCGCGCATCCAGGGCTCTTTGAAAGGGATGGTCAACAACCGACTGAATACCGAAGTAAAACAACTCATCTCAGCGCTGGGCGGTGACCCAGAAAAGTCGATTGAGAACCATTCTCCATATCGTCTGCTCAGTCAGGCCGAAATTGATGAGATGCGAGATTCAGAGTTGGTCGAATTTGGCGCGCATACCTGCACTCATGCGATCCTCAGCCGCTTATCCGCTGAAGAACAAGCGCGGGAGATTAACGAATCCAAGCGTGTGATTGAAGAGATGGTAGGCCGCAGCTGTGATCACTTTGCCTATCCAAACGGCAGCACTCAGGACCACGACCCGGTGACAGCACAGCTGATCAGCCACGCGGGCTTTGCCAGCTGTGTCAATATGCGTCCGGGCGCGAATCTGCCCGACACTGAACGAATGCATCTTTATCGCTACGGTATCGGGTCTGATACCACCTTCAGCCGTTTTAAGCTGATGGTGCACCATATTCGCTGACTAATACGGGTGACTCAACGCTGGGTCACCTGACTTTCACGCAACCGCTGCGTAAGTTTCATATTCTCAAACGCTTTTTCGTAATACATCGGCGACAGGGTCATCGCGCGATCAAAGTAGAACTCAGCCTTGTCATATTTGCCTTCCAGCAAACAGATATAGCCAACATCGTTGTGAGCATTAGCGGGCTCCATCACCTGCTCAAATGCGGTCAGAGCAGAGACATAATTCTCTTGGCGGGCATAAAGCAGTCCCAGATTACGCCATGCCTGCGGGGACTTAGGATCCAGTCGCAACGCGGCCTTATAGGATCTCTCAGCTTTTACCCACTGATTACTCAGGTAGTATGAGTAGCCTTTATTATTCAGCGTAATCGCCGCTTTGGGATTGATCTCCAGAGACAAGGTGTACAGTGACTGCGCCCGGTCATGATCACCCTTGAGATCCGCAACAACGCCCAATCCATTGTAGGCATGTGCGGGTGATTCCCGATCAGCCTCAATCTGTTCAGACACCGCTGCAATTTCATCTTCAGTCAAAGATTCGGTACCAGTCTGATCCGATTTATCAGCCTGAAGGCGAGATCGGTCAGCTTCGATTGATTTATTAAAGAATGCATGGGCCTGTTTGAAATGGTTTGCTTTCAGGTAGAGAACACCCAGAGCTTCATTCCCATAAATGTGGTTTGAATCTCGAGCTAAAACCCCTTCAAAAGCCATGATAGCTTTGCCGGCATTTCCCCGCTCAAGGTGGATCTGGCCAATTTTGTAGAGAGCCTCAGTATTGTTTTCATCCAACTCCATTGACTGAATATACATATACAACGCTTTGTCATATTCGCCAGCCCGGAGTTGCTGGTCACCTAACCCAATCCCTTCCTCAGCGGTCTTCGCCACCGGCAAGTTGGAAAAGGAGACTGTGGCGCGCCCTTCGTACAGCGCATTTTCATCGACCTTATCCGGTACCTCCTGAGTCGCGGAACAGCCCGCAAGTCCGACCAACATACTAAACAGCACCCAACGCCAGCAGTGGTTTTGTCGCGGCGTTATTCCATCAATCGAGAGCGTTATCATCCTGGAACTCCTTCTCAGATAATCCCCTATCTTCCAAAGACCTCTAACACCTTTAGAACGGCAGGCCCGACGGCTACCAGGAAAAAACCTGGCCACATGCAGAAGGTAAGTGGAAAGATCATTTTAGTACCAATCTTAGCCGCTAATTCCTCTGCGCGCTGCATACGCTTATCACGAAACTCTTCTGAATAGACACGCAGGGTGTCCGCAATACTGCCACCAAAGCGCATACTCTGGTCCAGAAGCGCAACTAAACCTTTGATATCATCGACACCGGTACGCGCGGCCATGTTCTTAAGTGCATCGATACGATGTACACCTGCACGGATCTCGACGTTCACAAGTACCAACTCTTCAGCAAGCTCTGGATGGCTGACATCCAGCTCCTGGGCGACACGCTGTAACGCTGCCGATAACCCAAGTCCGGACTCCACACAAACCACCAGCAGATCCAGTGCATCGGGGAAACTCGAGTGAATAGTTTTAATGCGTTTTGTCGCCATACGATCCAGTAATATGGATGGCAACATATATCCCGCCAGTGCACTTAACATCGCATATACAAAGATTTGCTGAGTCGTCACCTCGGGTAGGAAACCAGCGCTAAACACAACAACCCCGAAGAAGCACAGAACCAACAGCACCTTGATCGCATAAAAGTTTTTGACCGCACTATCAGCACGAAAACCGGCATGCATCAGCTTCTGGCGTACCTGAAACGTATGATGTTCTTGCTTGGGTACCAGTAACTTCGTTAAAGGATCAAGGCTATCGATCATTCTGCTGCCCGATTCTCCAGCATGCGTACTGGTCCCAGTTTTGGTGAGCACACGTTTACGGCTTTCAAACGGTGATGCGATGGATCCCAGCAACACCATGAGGCTAAAAGCAAACGCAAGCGCGGCGGCCGTTGCCAAAGCAACAAAGACCAAACGGGTATAGCTTTCGTTCTGAAGCTGTTCGTTGATAAGCTCTAATAGAAAGTCCATGGCTCTATACCTCTATCTTCAGAATCCGGCGTATCCAATAGATACCAAACACCATCATCACACAGGCAGCAATAACCAGTTGGCGACCATCCGGACTTTCCACGAGAATAGGTAGATAGTCAGGTGTTGTGAAATAGATGATCACGAAAAGAGTGAAAGGAACCAACGTCAGTATCCATGCGGATAAACGCCCCTCTGCGGAGAGCGTTTTAATCTTGCGCTGAAAACGGAATCGACCACGAATAACCTGACTGATTTTATCCAGAATCTCAGCCAGATTACCGCCGGTTTCTTTCTGCACCAGCACAGACGTTACAAACGCCATCAGCGTAATACTGGGCACGCGTTCTAATAAACCAAGCATCGCTCGACGCAAGTCATTACCGTAGTTCAGATCCGCAAAAGTGATCCCAAATTCTTTCGCTATCGGGCCGTCCAAACCATCTGCAACGATGTGTAGAGACTCACTGAAGGGATGACCGGCCTGCAGCGCACGTTTGATAATATCAATCGCCTCTGGCAATTGTTCATCAAAGCGATCCATACGTTTCCGACGATCAGAGAACACCTTAATAAATGGCATGGCGAGTCCGGCAATAGCACCTAATACGGCCACACCCCACATATTGGTCACCAGGCCTACGGTAAAAAACGCCAAAGTCCCAAGCAACAGAGACAGGAAGACTAGCTTATAGGCCAGAATCAGATGGCCGGACTGCTCGATAACACGAGCGAGACGCTCCATCCCGGGAAGCTGCTCAAGGCTACGCTCAAAACTCCCCAGTCGTTTAAGGTATTTCTCACGTAACAAGTTACTGATCGGTGGCTTATCAGACTGCTGCTGTATCTCCTGCAGCCTTTTTTGCAAACGTTTACGGGCACTGCGGGATTCCCCAAACACCGGTACCGTAATACCAAATGTCAGCAGGAATACCGCTATACCGACCATTAGAAAGAACGTAATGGGACCTAACTCGATATCCATGGATCTATCTCCCTCTTACTCGGGCTCAAACAGAGCTAAAGGCAGATCTATGCCCTTCTGAGCGAGTGTCTGATGGAAGTAAGGCACAACACCGGTGGCTTTAAAGTCCCCCAGCACATTGCCATCCTCGTCCAATCCATGACGCTGAAAGTGGAACAGCTCTGACATCGTAATGATGTCCCCTTCCATTCCGTTAACTTCCTGAATACTAAGCAAACGTCGACGTCCATCCTCCAAACGCCCCACCTGCAATACAACATCAATTGCCGACGCAATTTGTGACCGTAGGGCCTTAGTTGGGAAGTTGATACCCGTCATCGATACCATGTTCTCTACTCGTCCGAGTGCATCGCGCGCGCTGTTGGCGTGGATGGTGGTCAGAGAACCGTCATGACCGGTGTTCATTGCTTGCAACATATCCAGAGTTTCACCTCCTCGAACCTCACCTAAAACAATTCGATCCGGGCGCATACGCAGACTGTTTTTGACCAATTCACGCTGGGTCACCTCACCTTTGTTTTCAATATTGGGGGGGCGAGTTTCTAACCGCACCACGTGTGGCTGCTGCAACTGCAGCTCGGCTGAGTCTTCAATGGTGACAATGCGTTCATCTTCAGGGATAAACCCTGAGAGAATATTAAGCATGGTGGTTTTACCGGAACCGGTACCACCAGAGATCAATATATTCAGCCGCGCTTTCACGATCCCTTTCAAAATAGGCGCAACTTGTGCTGGCACAGACCCCAACTCAACCAGGTTATCCATATTGAGCAGTTCAACTGCAAAACGTCGAATCGACATCTGCGGTCCGTCCAACGCCAATGGCGGGATAATCACGTTCACTCGTGATCCATCCTGCAGTCGTGCATCAACCATCGGCGATGCTTCATCGATATGGCGGCCAACACTGGAGACAATACGGTCGATGATATTCAGTAAATGAGTATTGCTGGTGAATTTCACCGGGCAATGCTCCAACTTACCAAAGCGTTCAACGTAAACCGTGTTACAACCATTGACCAATATATCGGAGATCGTCGAATCCGTGAGCAAGGGTTCCAACGGTCCCAGGCCCATAATTTCGTTTTCGATCTGGTCAACGATACGCTCACGGGTTATCGCGCTGAGAGGCACGTCTGATTCAGACATCAAGTGCGCACAGATCTCCCTGATCTGACGGCGTGCTTCTTTTTCTTCCAAACTGTCGATGAGCGACAGATCCATCACTTTCAAAAGCTCTTTATAGATCTGCTCCTTACACTCGGCTTCCGCTGGCGAGAGTAAGGTGATATTCAGTGCGGGTTTTGCCTTTTTGTGTGGTTTTTTCTCACCATATTCATCATCCATGATGTCTGCGTCTGTTACAGGCTCCTCTTGAGTGGCCTGCCCCCGCAGCTCGTTGAGACGTTCGCTTAGTAGTGACATATCTTAGGCTCCCTTAAGCTTGGCAAACAGCCGTCCAAGAACAGTGTTTTCTTCAGTATCACGATTCCCCTTCACGACTTCACAGAGATCCATCATCGCCTTAGATATGGGCGCTCGACGGGCAATATCGAGCAGCGGAATACCATCGTTGAGGCTTTCCGAAACATTTTTGAAGTCGTTGGGAATACAAATCAAAGATCGCTGTTTGAGGGCGTTCTCAATCTCTGTTCGGGTGATCATGGCGTTTTTTTGATACCGGTTAACCACTACGTCCAGATGTTCATTGGGAATTTCGAGGTCATCACGCAGTACATCCATCAAACGCGCAGTGTCACGGAGATGAGTGATACTCTGCTGCGTGACAATAACAACCTGATCGGCCATCTCCAATACGGTAGAGGTGATCAGATCGATCTGCCGTGGCACATCAATCACAACATGGTGATGAGCCCGCGCCATAAGAGCAATCAGATGACGTAACCGCTCGCTGGACACTTCATCGTTAAGAATCATACGACCCTCTTCGACCCCCATCACGCGTAAGCCGCTGTCATGTTTCACCAGATAACCATCCAACGCTATCGCATCCAGATCATCCACGTTATCCAACGCTTCTTTAATGCCATGCTTAAGGTTGAGATCCAGATAATATGACAATGACCCAAACTGCAGATCCAAATCCACCAGCGCGACACTTTCATCACACTCCTGTACAAGCGCATGTGCAACGTTGGACGCTATCAGACTGGCACCCGATCCGCCTTTGGCATTCATAACGACCGTGATGCGCGCATCCTGGTTTGCCGGATTATCCTGAACTTCGCGACTCAGATGCTCAACGGAACGCAGTACCTCCTCTGGATCAAACGGTTCCACAAAGAAGTCGCGAGCACCTGCCTGCATGCTATGGCGCATCACCTGTGGGTCACTTTCTGCACTGACAATAATCATTGGTGGACGCTGAGTGGCCGGTCGGGCACTTAACGCTTCCAGCTCCACCTCCCAGTTGGTATCTAAGCGGACCACCAACAGATCCGGCATCCTCTCCAGCCCATCCAGCGGATCGATATGCCCATTCACCATGACCTGCGATTTAATCTTGGTCTTCGGCAACGGTGCCAGCACCTGCTGCAAACTATCTACAGCTGATGTTGATCGACTTGCGATCAATATCTGGCAGTCCCTGTGACCGAGGTCCAATCGGGTCTGATGCGCGGTATGATTTACTAGGTCATTCATCATGCTCATCTCCCTAAGAACAGCTCGCCGAGCTTCCATCCGGATGTACACCCAGGCTTTCACTTGGAATCGTTGTTGAGAAGTCAGGTACCGGCACATTAAGATTCAGACCAGGTATCAACAGCTGATGCTGATACCCGTTGATGCTAGCCCGCACATAACGGATAAGGGTTACGGCAGTGGCGGGGTTACTGAGATCAGCCGGGTCACCGTCGTCTTCGAAGTATTCAATCGTCACCATTGCAGCATCCAAACCTGGAAGAAAATCACCGTTGAAACGCGCTTGATCACTCACAAAGGTCTGCGAGGTTGTATCAACCGGGCAAACC
>JAGSHA010000058.1 GCA_023954795.1 Oceanospirillaceae bacterium
AATGTCCGCCAAACTATCTGGCTTTCGCTTCCCTTTAGATACCGTGCTCGGTGTCGCATCACTCCCCGGGAGACCAATCTCTGGCTTCGCAGCAACAACTGGAGCAACTGGGGCAACCGGGACAGGAGCGACAATTTCCGGCTCTTTTTGACTGATATTCACGTCCTGTTTATCGACGTTAGCATCAGCCACTTCAGCTTGAACAGGCGCAGAACGCACCGCCGGTTTTAATGCCTCTCCCGCTGTACTCACCTCTGGAGAATCAGCCTTGTTAGAGGCCCCCAGGGCAGCCAGATGCTCGCGATGCGTCTTAACTTTGGGTGTAATTTCGGGCGTAACTTCAGGCGCAGCGATTTCAGAAACCTTAGGCTTCAACGTGATAGATTCGCGCTCTTTAGCCACCTTAACGGGCTCGACCGGGTTTTCTGTCTGCAGGCGTCCTTCCTGCTCTGCCAGGCGGCTTTTCAGCGCTGCCAGCGTTTCAGTTTCCACCTCGGTTTTGGCTTTCCCCGGAACAGATAAACTCAAGGGCACCTGAACGCGACCATCGCCGCTATCCACCGTCACCACTGGTTCACTCTCAGGTGTGAACGTCCATGCAGCTACCGCGGTAATAATCACTAAAAGCAGTGCAATCCCCGCCATATGCAAGGGAGGCAACGGGAATGCTTTACGCCCCGTTGGAACAGGGTCAGCCTTAACGGAGGGTACCGCTTTCTGCGGTTTGACCTGAGCATCACCGAGCCGCCCGGGAAATCCACCTGAAGCGGCAGACATCGCCTTGAGCTCTTTCTCAGTCATCGCATGCCCGGACGGTACTGTTTGGCGGATAAAATCCTGCATCTCAGCATCGCTAAACGGGGCCAATGGCAAATGATGCACGCGACCGGCAAGCGCCTCCAGCCAACTCTCTCGCTCTAATCGGTCGGCGAGATCCGGCTTACCCAACAAGAGCAACTGAGGCGCCGTACCATCATTATTTTCATGTGATATCTGCAGATTGATCAGCAACGCCAACGCATCATCTGAGAGCAGATCGGCGTCATCGACCATTAGCAGCAAGCGCTGCCCCTGAGCGCGTGTCACTTTGACCTGCTCATTGAGCGCCTCAAGACGCCCCTGATCGGTATCTGGAAAGTTTACATGGCTAGGCAACTGGGTCAGCAAACCATCAAGTAGCGCCCCGACAGATAAACCTGGCACTGCGCAGACAAGACAAGCATGCACACTACTGTCGACTGACGATGGAGAAATTTGCTGTAAAAGAGTGGATTTCCCTGCCCCAGCCTCGCCGGTCAGCACAAGTAGAAAATCAGAAAAACGGATCAGGTGACGAACTTTATCAACCAGTTGCAGCCGGGATTCCGGCTCAAAGTAACCACGGGGTTGGGGAGCATTAATTGCTGTAGGTCCGCCACTCACAGATTGATCCTCACGCGCCGGTTATTTGTCCCAGCTGATCCCCGGCCGCCAGCGTTTGCTCTAACATCGCGGCAGGAAAATCCGCAGTCACAACCGCTTCACCCAGCTGTTTAAGCAACACCAGTCGCAACTGACCGTCGATCACTTTTTTATCCACCGCCATCAGATCCATAAAGTCATTTGCCGCCATATTATCGGGTGCGATAACCGGTAAATTTGCTGCTAAGAGAATTTTACGGGCCCGTACAACATCTTCAGCATTGATCCAGCCCAGTCGGTGAGACAGATCAACGGCCATCATAGTACCGGCACCCACGGCCTCGCCGTGCAACCATTGGCCGTAGCCCTGATGCGCCTCAATGGCATGACCAAATGTATGCCCAAGATTGAGCAATGCTCGAATACCGGATTCTTTTTCGTCCTGAGCAACAACCTCTGCTTTTACCTCACAGGACCGATAGATCGCCTGGATCACCGCCTCAGGTTCACGCCCATTGAGCGCATCCATGTTCGCTTCCAGCCAATCCAGAAATTCCGCGTCGTAGATCAGTCCGTACTTGATCACTTCAGCCAACCCCGCTGCCAATTCGCGCTCTGGCAAGGTGTTGAGTACCTGAGTATCGATCACGACACACTGAGGCTGATGGAATGCACCAATCATATTCTTACCTTGCGGATGATTGACACCGGTTTTACCACCCACTGATGAATCAACCTGCGACAATACAGTCGTCGGCACCTGAACAAAATCGACGCCACGCTGATAGCAGGCCGCAGCAAAGCCTGTCATATCACCAATGACACCGCCCCCCAACGCAACCAGCGTGGTCGTGCGGTTATGACGGCACTCAAGCAGCCGATCAAAGATTGTATTAATCTGCGTCAGATCTTTGTATTGCTCGCCATCGGGCAGTACTACAGTATCAACCTGATAGCGATCACCCAGACTAGCCTGCAATCGCGCCAGATAGAGCGGCGCCACTGTTTCGTTGGTAACAATCAATACTTGCTTACCACGAATGTGCTGACACATTAGCCCCTGATCCAGCAAACCCTCACCGATATAGATCGGATAGCTGCGTTCACCAAGGTCTACATTCAGTGTTTTCATTGCATTGCTCATAGTGGGTCTGGCTCTAATAGATGCGGCAGCGTTAGATACGCTGCTGGTAATTGCGGATTATTTCGGTCACAACAGAACGTGGATGACGCTTATCTGTACGTACAAGCAGATCGCAAGCATCCCGATAGAGTGGATCACGCCGCTCCAGCAAGTCTCGCAACACCTGCTCCGGGTCTTCGGTCTGCAACAATGGACGATTTTTATCCCGCGCGGTTCGCTCCAACTGCTGTTCAACAGACGTGCACAAATAAACCACATAGCCTGAGGCCTGCAAACAGGTGCGGTTCGCCTCACGCTGGATTGCCCCGCCACCGGTGGCCAGCACAATATCGTTGCGTTCGCACAGTTCGCGGATCACTGCTTCTTCACGATCCCGGAACCCATCTTCACCCTCAACATCAAAGATCCAGGGGATATCAGCCCCGGCCCGATCTTCAATTTCACGATCAGAGTCGATATAGGTGAGTTTAAGTTCCTGAGAAAGCAAACGACCTATGGTGCTTTTACCAGCGCCCATAGGTCCTACCAAAAATATATTCAATTCACGTAAGTCCGTTAGTTAATGCTCAGGGACTCTCGAATCAATTTAGGTGTAATAAAGATCAGGAGTTCCGTTTTCACACCTGTATTCTCTTTGTTCTTGAAAAGATTGCCAAGTACCGGAAGGTCGCCTAGCAAAGGTGTTTTGTTAATTGTTTCCGAAGTTTCGTTCTGAAATACGCCGCCCAGCACGATTGTCTGGCCATCCGGCACGACAACTGATGTCACCAGTTCGTTGTTGTCGATGGTGATCTGGCCGTTAAATGTAGTATCTCCAAGAGAATCTTGCTTGATCAGAAGGTCCATCGCAATACGATCACCCGGATTTATCCGTGGCGTGACCTCAAGACGCAGCACTACATCTTTAAATTCAATCTTAACTTCGCCGTCTTCGACGGTCTGAAATGGGATCTCCCGACCAGACTCAATGCTGGCGGTTTTGCCATTCATTGTCACAATTTTAGGCTGGGAGATAATTTCCGCCTGACCATCACTTTGCAATGCAGACAGCTCCAATGCCAATAACGAACTACTTCCTGGTTTGATACCTATTGCGAGAGAGGTCGGACTGAGCACTGTCGCCCCTAAGTCAACGGCCAAGCTACTCGCCGTTGGGCCCACACTACCCCCGCTGACGACGTTGCCAATGGAGCTACCTAGCTTGAAGCCGTTGTCATCATTATTGTCGTAACCAAAACCCCACTTAACCCCCAAGTCCTTGGTAATCGAGGAGCGCGCCGTCACTAATCGCGCTTCGATCAGCACCTGCTGGACTTCAACGTCAAATTTACGCAGCGTCTTACGAATTTCCTGAAGTGCCTTTTCAGTGTCACGCACCATCAACACATTGGTTTCATCATCTGCCATGATAAAACCACGCTCCGGTGTAATCAGCTTGGCATCCTCAAGATGGGTTTTCATATCCGATGCTTTTCGAAAATCCACCTGAATATACTGAGTTTGCAAAGGCGCCAATTCTTCGATCTTTTTGCTGTTCTCCAGCTCTTGCTCTTCACGCTTAGCGATCTCTTCTGCCTTTGCCACCAACAGCACATTACCCAACACCCGTTTATCCAGACCTTCGGTGCGTAAAACAATATCTAAGGCCTGATCCCAAGGGACATTTTTCAGGCGTAAGGTGATATTACCCTCAACTTCATCACTGACGACCAAATTCAGCTCTGCCACTTCAGCAATAATCTGCAACACCGAACGCAGCTCTACATCCTGAAAATTCAGATCAATTGGCTCACCGCTGTATGGAAACAGCTCTTTCTGACGCTCTTCACTTTCCTGCTCAGTGACCGGTTTAAAGTCCAGCACAAGCTGGGTTCCTGTCTGATACGCCAGATAGTTATAAGGTTCAGCGCCTGGTTTCACCAGTACCGTCGTATTCTCGCCCGCGCCCATTGAGTCAATAAACAAAACTGGCGTCGCAAAATCCTGCACATCAACACGCTGCTCAAGCGCCCGTGATAAGCTGGCTCCCAATAGATTGACGACGACGTTGTTACCTTCTTCCTGAATATCCACACCCGCCTTATCATCAGACAAACTGATCACGACGCGCCCCATACCTTCTTCTACCCGCTTAAAGTCAATACCGGTAATACGGGTCGTATCAGAATCAGGCTTTGCATCTGGATTTGCAGCCGCTTTAGCCTGCTCCAACTTAGTGGGTTTACGCTTTTGTGTAATCGTCGCATCACCCTCTCCGATGACCACAAACAAGCTGTTCTGATCTGTAAACGCACGATAACCTGCTGACTCAAACAAGTTGGTCACGATACGCAAACGCCCTTCTACCTGGGCAAAACTCACACCTTTGACAACACCCGTTGCCACTGCGAGGTTTTTTTCTGCCAGATCGCTGGTCACACCCCAAAGGTCCATTACGATTCGTGATGGCTTATCGATCTGATAGCTTTTGGGTAACGGCGGCGGGGCATCAAAGTCAAAACGTAGCTCGACTTTTTTACCAGGCAAAGCCACAAAATTGGCTTCTTTCAGTAACAGTTCGGCGGATGCCGTCGAAGCGACACTGAGCATCAGCAGTGCAAGACAGAGACCTGCCAAATGACTGAAAGACTGTTTCAGCATCTGTTTTCCAAGATTTAATCTAGCCACTTAGTGATCCTTTATCTCTTCTTAGCTTCTGTGCCACGCTCTTCCAGAGCGATAACGCGTGGTCGCTTCATCCAACCACCGCGCCCGTTTGACACGATTTCAACCAGCTCGACCTTGCGCTCATCAATGGCGACAACTTTTCCGTAATCCAGCCCCATATGATCGCCGACACTCACCCGATGCACAGCCCGCTCCCCATCTTTAATCAGAGCCCAGAGCTTGTCCTTGCCACGACGAGTGATCGTACCCACCATGACCAGATCATCCAGAGAAAACTCTTCAAGATAGGCTTTCGGACGCGCGGTATCTGGCTTCAGGTCATTCTTGTCTTCGCGCTTAGTTTCGGCCAACTGACCCACCGCCTGCATGGGCTGCAAAGGCACATATGGCTCACGCAAACTGGCACCTTCATACACGAAGCTCTCATAGGGTTTGTACTCCGGTAGCGGCTCAATTTTTCCAGCGGGTTTCGCTCGGGTTTTATTAACAAAGCGTTCCAGATCGCTTTTATCTTCAACCCAGACCATGCAACCTGAAGCAAACAGGCTTATAACCGCGATCAACGATACTCTTAACAGCATCCTCAAATCACCTACTGAGTGTCATCATAGCGATACGTACGGGCGCTGATATTCATCTGCAAACGCCCGTTCTCCGCCGGAATTATTTTATAATCGTGTAACGTCACGATACGTGGAATCGCAGCTACACCGCTAACAAACTGCCCCATTTGATGGTAGGTACCACCCACAGTAATCTTAATCGGCAGCTCGATGTAAAACTGACTCTTTTTTTCGTCCTGCAATTCGATCAGCTCTATATCCAATCCGCTTTCACGCCCGATACGAGTGATATCATCCAATAAGCCAGGCACTTCATTTTGTGTGGGTAACTGGCGCAACATCTCAGCAAACCGGCCTTCTACATCGGCCATCTGCTTACGCAATGCATCTAAATTGGCCACTTCAAAGGACTTGGCTTCATACACCTGCTTCAGTTCGACTTCTTTGCGAATTTCTCGATCCAGCCGATCGGTTTTATCGGTTACATAAAAATGCAACCCCGCAGCCAGAATCGCACCAAAAACCAGCAAATAAGTAATCGCTTTAACACCTACAGGCCAGCTGCCTGCAGTTGCAAAGTCCAGATTATTAACATCAAAGCCCTTAAAAGCGCCTTTCAGACCATCAGCTTTCATTCTTCAGCCTCCGCCTGTGGTTTTTCCAGCTTCACAGTCAATCTGAAGTTCTTCAGCCCCTGCTTACTGTCCACCTGACTCAGGTTCGGCTCACCAAACCAATGTGACTGATCCAGATTTCGCATTAGCGTTGAGACTTCCAAATTATCTTTGGCCAGCCCCGTCACACTGACGACCGACTCTCTACGTATCAGTGACGTATAGTGAATGCCATCCGGCAAAACCCTGACCAGTTCGTCAAAGTTACGCACGATAACCGGTCGGTTGCCTTGCAGCTCATGAATAGCTTGCAGGCGATCCAACAACCGCCCCCGTTTCTCTTTCAGGTCATTTATGTCTTTGCGCAAACGATCAAGCTTGGCAATTTCGACCTTCAGGTACTGGTTACGCTTTTGCTGACGTTCTGTCTGCATATCGAAGTAGTAACCGATACCCAGAACGACTACCGCTGCAAAGATCGCAGCACCAGCCACATTTGTAACAAACTTCTTCTGCCGCTCGGCTTTCTGTTCTTCGCGCCAAGGTCGGAGGTTAATCAGTGCCATAAGATTTACTCCCCAACCGGCCGCATAGCCAACCCACAAGCTTTCACCAACGAGGAGGCGTCTGCCGCCAATCGCTCACCGCTGACCTTGCTACTGACTTTCATCTGCTGAAAAGGATTCGCCGTCAGCGTTTTCACACCGATCTCTTGCTCAATTTGCTCCGCAATGCCGTCAATCGCCGCCGTTCCGCCCATCACATAGAGACGACTGAGTTCGTTATGCACACCTGACGAGTAAAAGAACTGCAACGCCCTGGACACTTGCTGCGCCACATTGCCACGAAACGGCAACACAAACAGCTGCTGAATTTCGGTATTCAGCTCACCCTGTCGAAGCTTCTGCTCCACTTCACCCAGAGGGATACCGTAGTGCTGATGAATACTGTTAGTCAGCTCGTTTCCACCAAACGCCTGTTCCCGGTTATACACAATCTGACCATTGTGAAAAACGTTCAGTGTCAGCGTTGCCGCACCCACATCGACAATCCCTACCAACTCATCGCTATCGGGGTTATTTTCCAGCTGAGCAAACGCTCTCTCGACTGCATAGGTATCCACATCAACGACGTCACATTTAAGGCCGGCACCGTTGATCGCATCTTCTCGCATTTCGACGTCACTACGACGGCAGGCGACGACCAGAATGTCATTAAAATCAGCGTTATGTTCAGAGACACCCTTAACCTCAAAGTCGATAGCGACTTCATCAAGCGGATAGGGGATAAATTGATCAGCTTCTAGTTTGACTTGCTCTTCCAGTTCAATTTCAGTGAAAGAGTCGTTGATGGTGAGGGATTTACTGATAACGGCGGAAGAGGGAACAGCAACAACAACTTTCTTCAGGTTCGTCCCGGCAACTTTCGCCGCGCGTTCGACCGCTTCCGACACCTGCGCTACATCTTGCACATTGCCATCGATGACAGCTGCGGGCGGTACGGGCACCACAGCATAACCATCCAGCGTAAACTGGCCGGAATGATCAGTAAGAGCAACCAGTTTGACGAAGGAGGAACCAATATCCACCCCGACCAGACCAGCATCTTTTTTTCCAAAAAGAGCAAACACTAGGTCAATCCTTATCCTTGCCAAATTCACCTGAACGGCGCTATCGCCATCAGACCACTGATATTCGTCGCTAACTGTAGTCCATATTTCAGGACTAAGCCGCTACTGGCGCCAAACGTTCGTATGAATACTTAGCATACCTGCTGTAACGCAAAAGGTCAGCGAACCCCACATTTTAAATGACTTTAAAATCAATTTGACTGAAATAAATCAAATTGTCGGTAGAGTGATGAACCAGTAGCAGTATAATAAGCGGCATATAATATAATTTCTTGAAAATACAGTAGCATGCGCGCCATAAAAAAACTGTTTAAGTACCTGTTTGCATTCGGCGTCGTCGCTGCGCTGCTTGGCGCTGCTGGCGGCTTTGTCGCTTATCAGCATTTTTCCAAGGATCTGCCCGAAGTTGGCACCCTGCGAGATATCAAATTCCAGACGCCGTTACGCATTTACAGCAAAGACGAAAAGCTGATTGCAGAATACGGTGAGAACAAACGCACGCCCGTCAGCTACGAACAGATCCCAACCGACTTCGTTCATGCACTGCTTGCCGCCGAAGACAGCCGTTTTTTCGAACACAACGGCATCGATATCAAAGGGCTAGCCCGAGCTGCGTACCAGCTTGCTTCATCGGGTAAAATAAAAAGTGGTGGCTCCACCATCACCATGCAGCTCGCGAAAAACTTCTTCCTAACACGCGAACGCACCTTTGATCGTAAGTTTCGCGAGATACTCCTGTCCCTGCGCATCGAACAAGAGCTGAGTAAAGAAGAGATTTTTGCACTCTATGTGAACAAGATCTTCCTTGGCCATCGGGCCTACGGTATTCAGGCTGCTGCAAACGTGTATTACGGTCAGGATCTCAGCGAGCTGTCGATCGCACAACTCGCAATGATTGCCGGTCTGCCTAAAGCGCCGTCAGCCAATAACCCAATCTCCAACCCTAAACGCGCACTAGAACGACGCAACTGGATTCTTAAACGCATGCATACGCTGAGCTTTATTGATGATCAGCAGTATGAAGATGCCCGCACAGAAGAGCTCAGCGCATACCGCCACGGCGCGGACATTGAAGTAGATGCTCAATACATCGCGGAAATGGTCCGAAGCAAGTTATTCTCCGAGTACGGTGAAACGCTATACACCGAAGGTTATCGGGTTTATACCACCGTAAAAAGCGACCTTCAGACAACAGCAAACCACGCGTTGCAGCAAGGCCTGCTGGCCTATACCGAGCGCCACGGCTACCGCGGACCGGAAAAAAACTTCTCCGAAGCTGAGCGACAGGATGAAGAGAATCTGCTTAAGACATTGAACAAGATTGGCAATGTCAGCGATATAGAGCCGGCTGTTGTTGTTAGCCTGCAAGACAAAAACATCGAAGTCCTACGCAAAACGGGCGACCGCGTCACTGTCAATTGGGAGCAGCTTAGCTGGGCACGCGAGTATAAATCAGCGAACCGCCAGGGCGCCAAGCTGAAAAAAACAGCCGATGCGTTCAAACTGGGTGACCTGGTCCGTATTCAGTTGCGCACAGCGGAAGCGAAGAAGACAAAAAAGAAAGCCAAAGAATCTGCCGCTGAAACACCCCAGCAGGTTTGGCATCTGACGCAAGTACCGTCCGTTCAAGGCGGGCTCATCTCAATCAACCCTAAAGATGGCTCGATCGTATCGCTGGTAGGTGGTTTCAATTTCCACCACAACAAGTTCAACCGTGTTACTCAGGCGATTCGCCAGCCGGGCTCCAACATCAAACCATTTATCTACACGGCAGCACTGGCAAACGGCTACACGCCGGCAACACTGATCAATGATGCCCCCGTGGTATTCCATGACGATCAGCTGGAATCCAACTGGCGCCCAGAAAACTACAGCAAAAAATTCTACGGTCCAACCCGACTGCGTGAAGCGCTGTTTAAATCTCGCAACCTCGTGTCTATCCGAATCCTACGCCAGATAGGCATCAGAAACGCGCTGAGCTATTTGGAAAACTTTGGTTTTGACAAAGACAAACTGCCACACAACCTGTCTCTGTCACTCGGTAGTGCTGATATGACGCCACTGCAAGTGGTGCAGGGTTACGCGATACTGGCAAACGGCGGCTATCGTGTCTCACCACACTTCATCGAACGCATCGAAGACAGCGAAGGTAATCTGATTTACGCAGCGAAACCCGCCACAGTGTGTGAGGACTGCCAGTTCGTCGACCCCGAACAACCACCGGTCGCAACACTGCCCGGTCAGCAGATAACCTCGTTGCCATTGGCCGAACGCAAAGTGGATAAACAATCCTCATACCTGATCTATAACATGATGCAGGATGTCATCAAACGGGGTACAGCACGACGCGCTTTGGTATTGAAACGCAACGATCTGGCGGGCAAAACAGGTACCACCAACGACCAGAAAGATGCTTGGTTCTCCGGCTTCAACCGCAACCTGACAACGACCGTTTGGGTTGGTTTTGATCAGCCAAAAACACTAGGACGCAGAGAGTTCGGCGGCACTGCAGCCCTGCCGATATGGATCAACTACATGCGCATTGCGCTGAAGGGCCAACCGGAGAGCGCCCCGGTACCCCCTGAAGGCATCGTAAGCGTCAAAATAGATCCTAAGACAGGACTGCTTGCCACTCCGGGCCAGAGCAACGCCCTGTTCGAATACTTCCGCGAAGATGATGCGCCTACAGAGATGGCCGCTCAGTCAGACAAACAACAGGGCAGCAGCGAGACGGAAGATATCTTCTGATCCTGAACGTCAACAAACATGAGCCAGCCTGAGTGCTGGCTTTTTTGTGCCCTGAGAACAAGCAGGTATCGGATTACGCTAAATGACAGGCACAAAAAAGCCCGGCCGAAGCCGGGCTTTTTAAAGCACATCCGTCCTGATTACTTCAGGGCAGCTGCAGTCGTCAGTGGGTAGTGGTCTGGCAAAGGCAGACGCGCTACACCGCTATCGATTGCCGCCTGAGCAACCGCACCAGATACCGCACCCAGCAGGCGAGTATCAGTTGGCTTAGGAATGATGTACTGCGCACCAAACTCCAGAGAGTCCAGCTTGTACGCATCCAGTACTTCCTGAGGCACAGGCTCTTTCGCCAGCTCAGCAATAGCACGTACTGCTGCCGCTTTCATCTCTTCGTTGATTGCAGACGCGCGAACGTCCATCGCACCACGGAAGATGAATGGGAAGCCCAGTACATTGTTAACCTGGTTAGGGAAGTCAGAACGGCCCGTCGCCATGATAACGTCATCACGGGTAGCGTGAGCCAGTTCTGGACGGATCTCTGGATCCGGGTTCGCACATGCGAAAACAACCGGAGTTGGAGCCATTTTAGCCAGCTGCTCAGCAGACAGCAGATCAGGACCAGACAGACCAACGAATACATCAGCACCGTCAATCGCGTCATCCAGAGTACGCTTATCAGTTTCGGTTGCGAACGCCGCTTTCTCAGGCGTCAGCTCTTCACGACCAGAGTGGATCACACCCTTACGGTCAAGCATGTAGATGTTTTCTACTTTCGCACCCATGTTTACCAGCAGCTTCATGCATGCGTTAGCCGCAGCACCAGCGCCCAGGCAAACAATGCTTGCTTCAGACAGTTCTTTACCTGCAATTTCCAGAGCATTGATCATGCCAGCAGCCGTTACGATAGCCGTACCGTGCTGATCATCATGGAATACAGGGATGTTGCAGCGTTCGATCAGAACGCGCTCGATTTCAAAACACTCAGGTGCTTTGATGTCTTCCAGGTTGATACCACCAAAAGTTTCAGCGATACGGGCAACCGTATCAATGAAAGCCTGTGGGCTTTCAGCGTCAACTTCGATATCGATGGAATCCAGACCGGCAAACTTCTTGAACAGCAAGGATTTACCTTCCATAACTGGCTTAGACGCCAGAGGACCCAGGTCGCCCAGACCCAGGATCGCGGAACCGTTGGTAATTACCGCTACCAGGTTACCCTTCGCAGTGTAACGGTACGCTAATTCAGGATCCTTCGCGATTTCACGCACCGGCTCAGCCACACCAGGGCTGTATGCCAATGCCAAGTCTTGCGCAGATTCAGCGGAGGTGCTCAACTCTACGCTGATCTTACCCGGACGCGGGAACTCGTGGTAATCGAGTGCGGCTTGTTTCATATCTTGAGACATGGCTGCTGTTCCAAATAGTTAACAAAAGACGAACTCAGCATCATATAGAAAAGCCCACAGCCCCACAACCAGTGGGCCTATCCTGCCAGTCAAAATTTATACAATTGGACCTTTTGATTAGTCAGTCAAAAACTGCAGATG
>JAGSHA010000194.1 GCA_023954795.1 Oceanospirillaceae bacterium
CTGCGCCTGTGAATCTCCGCTCTGTTTTCCCGCCATCAGTACCACTTTACTGCCGACCCTGGCTTTGAGTTTGCGGGACATCCCCGCGCCAATCAGAATGCCTCGATGATCGTCCGGTTCCAGCCAGTGACCGGCGATCAACTTGGGTTTAAGCAATCGGATGCGCTGATCATGCTGTGTATCCATGCCCTGCAAACTGCTACCGACCGAGTTATGGGCGGTGCTTGCCAATATCTGCAGCGAAATGCGCGGATCGATATGGCCGGTAATCTCCAGCTGTTGCATCTGCTGGGCGAGTGTCTGGCCGTCGGGGATAAACCGGTGATTGGCGGGTGACGCCAGATAACCCCGTGGCTGTACGGTGAGGTGCCCCTCGCCCAGCTGAATCGCGTTACGCACCATTGAGTTATGACTGCCATCCCCTAACCCAATGGAGATCACGGCCAGGCTGAAGCCGATGGCGATGGAGCTAAGTGTGATCAGGGTGCGTTTACGATGTCGCCAGAGGTTTCGCCATGCCAGCTGCAGTAGCATGCGCAGGGCAAGCTGGCTCGATGGCATATCGGTCGTGTGGTGATCGAATGTCTCGCGTGTCATCGCATCACCTCGGCTGGATTGAGGCGCGCCATTCGCCAGGCAGGGATAAGGGCGGTGAGCAGGGTGACGGTCATCATCAGACCACAGGCGTGAAGGATATGGGAGGGTTCGAGGTAGACCTGCATCACCGGCTCAAACACCACGCCCGCCCAGTCATAACCGTCGGGCATATAGTGGCTGAGATCGATCCCGTCCTGCTCCAGATAGACGGTTATCATCGAACCGGCGGCGGAACCCACCGCGGCAGATACCAGCGCCAGCAGAAAAGCCTCGAACAGCACCATTTCCAATAAGATCCGGCGCTTCATACCGATGGCGAGTAAGATGCCAAATTCGTGGGTACGTTCGTGCACGGCCATCAGCATGGTGTTGAGCATCCCCATCGACGCAAGACTGATCACAATCAGGCCAACGAACAGCATCATCGTCTGGCTGAGCTCAAGCATCTCGGATACCGCCGGGTTGAGTTGGCGCCAGTTGCGGATGACCGGATCGCCACCAAGCGGGTCCAGAGGCTGGGCGCGTGTGAACGCTGCCAGCTGTTGAGTGAGTGCGACCTGCGCGCTGTCCAGTTGGTCGATGATCTCTATCTTGATCGCCAATTCGTGAAATCCATCTTCCAGATACATCAGTTGCTGAAAGGCTTCTATCGACATCAGTACACCCATCCGGTCAAAGTTGGGCTCTAGTGGTTTCAGGATTGCCGAGACCCGAAACAGCGCGTTGCCGATACTGCCATCGGCGGCTTGAGTGACCAGAATCAGTTCACTGCCCGGTGTAAGTTGCATGTTTTTTGCCAGTTGAGCACCGATCACCAGATTGTAGCGTGGCAGTCCTGATGCGGTGTGGTCGGCAATGGCAAAGTCGGTGGTGCCCTGGCGGATATGTTCGAGCATCCGGGAGGTCTGGCGTTCACGTGGGGGATCAATGGCTTTGATCATCACACCGGTTGAGGTGCTTTCAGCGCTGGCCAGTCCCGCCGCATAAAGACGCGGCGCGAAATGCATCTGAGGGTGTGTGGCTTCCAGCTGCTGTAAGTAGGGCCAGGGCAGGGTGGCGTAGAGGTCGCGGTCGTCGATGAACGCCTGACGCTGGAGCTGAAGATGACCGGTGGATATCTCCGTCGCGTGTTGTGACATCTGACGTGTCATGCCCGTGAGCAAGGCGGAATAGAGAATGATCATGATCAGACCACCCGCCAACGCAGACACCGTCAGTAGACTGCGTATAGGATTGCGCCAGAGATTACGCCACGCCATAAACAACAACATCGACAGACTGGATGAGTTGGCAGCGTGGACTGGCATTGGCCGCTACCGGAGTCGCTGCAAATTTTTAAGTGAAAAGAAGGTGCTGTCCAGCGGGACACCAAAGCGGATGTCGCGATAGATAATCACCGTGGATTCGTTGGGTTTATCGGTGGGTTGCAAGGTCAGGCGCATGGGAATCACCCGGTCGTTCACCGTGCGTTGTTGATCAAATGTGAGGGTGCGGATTAACACCTCCTCTTCGTCGTAATACAGCGCGTGCAGGGGTGCCAGTGTGCGCTGCTCAATCTGCATGATCACCTTACCCCAGACCACCGCTGCGTCGACGTTGGGAATGGACGTGATCTCGTAGAGCATCTGACCGTCGCGCTCACCCTCAAAACTGATGGTGGATCGATAATCTTCAGCGAAGGTACTCTCTTTTATCAGGTCATCATTGGTGAAATGACTGCCCATCCAGGAGCCGGACATCATGCTGGAAGGGATCTTGGTAACGCGGTTGATCTTGGGCAGGTAGTTCCAGATATTGGCCTCGACCTTAAGCGTGGCGATGCCGCGGTCTTTTACCGGATTACGGATCATGACCAGAGAATAATCTTTGCCCCGTGACCACGTCTCCATGGTCATGGTGCGTTGGTAACGTTGGGTTTTGACCTGCATTTCCATCTCGGCGCGGGAGGTTTCGCCACGCCAGAGGTGATCGATGTGCTGAATCAGTGCATCGATATCTGTGGCCAAAGCGGGGGTGGACAGCATCAGCTGCGTGATCAATACGATGCATGATGGCAAGCGCAAGTGCTTACGCTTAGGCCACACAATAGAGCCGATCTGAGATAGAGATAATCCCATATGCACTCCTCATTACACGGGATAAGTTTAGCACTCAGAGTAGGCCGCAGTGGGTGAACTAGGTGTATCTGTAGGATCGTTGAGGGGGTAGGCGCGGGACATCCCTGTCACTGCGGGTCACGTACGTAGGTGATGAAGAACGGTCAGGCTGCCGCTAACCGATTCACTTTAGGTGACGAATGTATATTGCGGTGGAGGGGTTGGCTTGAGGCTTTTACACCATGCTTCGCACTGACCATTTCATCCAGTGTATCGATCACCGTATCGCAGGCGTTCTCCACCTGTTCAAAGGTGCTATATAGCTGTTGCTGCACGTTTAAATTACGTTCCCAGTCCTGATCGATCAGTGAAAGTGCTTGTTGCATATGCTGATGCATATTGGCATGAGGGGCAGGGATCGATTTGAATGCACGCAACTGACCAAAATTCTGTGTCGATTCGTCAGAGTTTAGCCACTCGCCTAGACGGCACGCGTGCTCTGCAATATCTGCCTGCTCGGCATTGTCTGAGTGGCGACCGAGATTCACGGCAGTATAACCGTTTTGCTTGTGGATAAAGTGCTCAAGCTTGGCGAGAGATGCAAAGCTCACATCATGGATGTAACTGATACGTGACAGGGCCATATTGGACGCAGTGGCGACTTCGTTGAAGTGCTCTTCAAAACGTCCCAGCGTATTACTTGAGGTGGTCGACATCTCGCGCATGGAGGAGGTGTTGCTCAGCATCCGGGCGGAGTCGCTGCGCAGTGCTTGCATCACGTCCGAGATCTCCGATGAGGCTTTTTTCGAGTGTTCCGCCAGACTTCTGACTTCATCCGCCACAACCGAAAAACCGCGTCCGTGTTCACCGGCTCGGGCGGCTTCAATGGCTGCATTCAACGCGAGCAGGTTCGTTTGATCAGCAATGGTGGTGATCAGGTTGACCGAGTTGGATACTTCCTCCTGACGGGCGTTAAAGTCTTCCACCGCTTGAGCGGTTTGGTCAATCTTGTTGAGCAGACTGCTGAAGGTCGCGCTCATCTCGGTCATGGAGTGAATGCTTTCCTCTGCTGCATGTGCATTTTTCGCTGATAGGGCTTCCAGATCTTCGGTGGCGGCCACGATACCGAGAATATCGGTTTGGCTGGTGGACATATTCTTTAGCAAATTTTCGGCGTTCAGATGCCCCAGATTGGATAGCAGTTTATTGCGCATCTCCCGTTTATGGTTATCCAACAGAATGTCCAGTGAGGCGTTGCCCTGCTCCAGTGCTTCAAGGTAAGCGCCGTGCAAACCCGAGGTCTGCATCTTGCGAAAGAATTTGCCTTCACTGGCGAATTTCAGGGCGGTGGATTGTTCGCGGAAGCAGGTTTCCAGTTGATCCAGCATGTTATTGAAGTGCCAGCAGACCTCGCCCAGATTATCTTTGCGACGGATATGGGTGATGCGTGAACCTAGTTGACCGTTACTGATCTCACAGGCGACACGGGCTATCTCGGTTAAGGGAGACAAGGCAATTCTCAGCTGGCGCAGGTAGAAATAGGCGCTGCCGATGCCAAACATCATAAGGGAGCCAAGCCATAACCAGTCCAGTGGTTGCCAACCATGGGATGCCACACCGATAAGCCCGGCAATGAACAACAATGTGTTAAGAAAGACAACTTCGTACGTTGCCTTAGATAGAAAGGATAAATTCTTCATAGCTGAGATTGAGTTGCTCAAGTTTTGTATTGAGTAGATTAAGAGAGGCTTCAATGGCGTTGCGCGGACCGGCTTTTTGTTCTTCGGCCAGCATTGCGGCATAGATATCCGTCAAGACGGCAATCGCTTCCGGATGGGGTTTACGCCGTACCGAGAAATAACCGGCAGGTCGACCATCAGGGCCGGGATCGGGGGTGACGTTGGCAAACACCCAGTAATAACTGCCGTCCTTTGCCATGTTTTTAACATAGGCAAAGCACTCCCGGCCCTCACTGATCGTGGTCCAGAGAAAGTGGAACACGCCACGGGGCATGTCCGGATGGCGTACGATGTTGTGCTGGGCGCCTAAAAGCTCTTCTTCGGAATACCCGGAAAGCTCGATAAATATCTCGTTGCAGTAGGTGATACGACCCGATGCATCCGTTTTCGAAACGATGAAGTCACTCGCTTTTAAAACGCGCTCGTGGTTGATCGGCGTGATCTTGTTTTTCATTTAGGATGAATGCCTATTTTGCGCATGGCTCGACGTGGTGGTGATGGTACCAATCCTCAAATTGGTTGGCCGGTACCGGTTTGGAGAACAGATAGCCCTGGCCGTAGTCGCATCCTGCTTGAGTTAACAGCGCCTTTTGTTCTGGTGTTTCAATTCCTTCTGCTATGACTTTGATGCCCAGTTTGTGTGCCATCACGATGATGGCTTCGCACAATGACAGTTCACTGGAGTCCGGTGTCAGATTGCGGACAAACGACTGATCTATTTTAAGAAAGTCGATATCCAGTTGCCGCAGATAAGAGAGGGACGAATAGCCGGTTCCAAAGTCGTCCAGTGAAATACTCAGCCCTGCCGTCCGGAATCCTTTGAGCGTTTCGGTGACCTCATCACCGGACTGCATGAGCAAATTTTCTGTGATCTCAATCGCGACGGCATCGCCCGATACACCGCGTTGTTCCATGAGCGTGGTCCAGTTGGACAGTTTGCCGTCGGCATCCTGAAACTGAATTGGAGACGCGTTTACACTGACCTGGAAGCGTTCATCAAACTGTTGGCGCCACTGTTCGACCTGTTTGATGGCTTCGATAAACACCCAGTCACCAATTTCAACGACGATACCGGTCTCTTCAGCCAGAGGAATAAAATCGGCCGGGCTGACAAAACCGCGTTTGGGGTGTATCCAGCGTAATAACAGTTCGGCTTTGTATACTGACGCGTTTTGCAGGTCGATGATGGGTTGGTAATAGGCCACCATCTCCTGTTTTTGGGTGGCTGTTTTCAGGTCTGAGGTCAGTTGGATACGCTCGCGCGTTTCCTCTTCCATTTGTGGCGTAAAGAACTGAAAACGGTTACGTCCCTGCCGTTTGGCCATGTACATTGCCTGATCTGCGTTTTTCAGCAGTGTTTCGGAGTCCTGAGCGTCATTTGGGTACAGGCTGATGCCGATACTGGCGGATAGGTAATTCACTTCACCGTCGTCTAAGGTGTAAGCCGACGACAGACTATTAATGATGTCGGAGGCGACACGTTCCGGGCTGCGGGCATCCGATACCTGTTTTAGAATCACGGTAAACTCGTCGCCACCCAAGCGTGCAACCACATCGGACTGGCGCACACAGTTACTGATACGCGCAGCGACTTTCTTCAACAGATCATCGCCTTGGTGGTGACCGAGGGAATCGTTGACGTCTTTAAATCGGTCCAGATCGATAAACAACAGGGCCATGGGCAAACCGGAGAAATCGGCTTCGCACATGGTGCTTGTCAGCAGATCTTGGAACATGGTGCGGTTGGGCAGGGAGGTCAGAGCATCCAGATTGGCCTGCTGCCAGATCAGCTTCTCAGATTCCTTCTGCGCAGACAGGTCTGAGAACAGGGCGACCCGGCGATGAGGCAGACCGTCATTGTTATAGACGGTATTGATGGTGAGCCATTCAGGGTAGAGCTCGCCACTTTTCTTTTTGTTCCAGATCTCTCCCTGCCAGGCGCCGGTTTCTGATAATGAGTGCCACATCTTTTGGTAAAAA
>JAGSHA010000091.1 GCA_023954795.1 Oceanospirillaceae bacterium
GGGTGATATTCAGGGAGAAGAGTTTGATCGTACTGATCGGCAAGTATTTGAGGCGGGTACGCGCATGGCATGTATCGAGACCTTTAACGCTGGCGATGACACCTATTATTACTGGTCAGTGAAAATCCCTTTGGAAAACGATAGTGGTGAAATTGATCAATATATCGGTATGTCGATGGATATTACCGAGCAGAAAAAGCTCGAGTACCAAGTGCGAGAAGCCAATCGAGCGTTAAAAGAGAAGGTTCGTGAAATCAGTCATTTACGTGATGAGCTGCACGATCAGGCGATACGTGATGCGCTGACGGGATTGTATAACCGGCGCTTTATGGAAGATAAGGTTGAGCAGACCTTTGATGATCGGCGTGCAGGGGCTTGTACGCTCATGATGATTGATGTTGATCACTTCAAGAAGGTTAACGATGAGCTGGGTCACAAGAAAGGAGATCAGGTATTGCAGCTGCTGGCGACGCTGATGCAGGATGAATGCAGGGCCGAAGATATGGTTTGTCGCTACGGTGGCGAGGAGTTTTTAATTCTGCTGCCTGCAACGGATATTCATGTCGCCTTTCGTAAAGCTGAGTGGATTCGTAAACGGTATGAAGTATTGGTGGCCGAGACCTATCCAGAGGCTGCGGGTAGTACGATTTCGATTGGCTTAGCGTCTGCGCCGGGTCATGGAACTGATTTCGCGAGTGTATATCAGTGCGCGGACAAGGCCCTGTATCGGGCGAAAAGTATGGGAAGAAATTGCTCTGTAATGGCGCATATCTGAAAGCCGTGCGTGACAACATGACAGACTTTGTAAGGTTCCAGATTTGAAAGATTCCAAGGTTTGATGGTTGGATAGTAGATGCTTGGATTGTCAGTATCAGTAAAAGCTTAGCTGAATGCTCTTCTTATCATGGTAAGATTTTAGCCGTAGGTTAGACAAACGTATGGTTAGTAAGGCTCAGAATTAAAAGGATTTTTTTGTAGTATGATCCAGTACCACCTCGCGCAATTGAACATTGCGACCCCGCTTTATGAATTGACAGACCCACGGATGGTGGAGTTTGTTGATAACCTCAATCGGATCAACACGCTGGCAGAACAACATTCCGGGTTTATCTGGCGCTTGGTCGGTGGTGATGATAATGCCACCAGTTGCGTGATTGCCGATCGACCGGGCGTATTACCGAATCTTTCCGTTTGGCAGGATATGGATGCGTTCAAAGACTATGTTTACAAATCAGATCACGTTAGCTTTCTGAAACGTCGGGACCAGTGGTTTCAACGCAGTGAGGGCCCACTGATGGTGATGTGGTGGGTTCCCGCCGGGCACCGGCCAACACTTGAAGAAGCCGTTAAACGACTGGATTATCTTGCCGCGCACGGACCCTCTGAACAGGGGTTCGTACCGCATAAGTCATTTCCTGCACCGACCCTTGCTGATACAGCATTGCTCGATCCATAAGTGTCATAAAGGGCTGTAATATGACCACTCAAATTCGTCATCTGGAAACGACTGCAACTTGGATATTTCGTAGCTTATTGGCGGGTCTGCTGTTACTGGCCGCGATTGCGATCGCAGAACCGGGTAACGCAGCATTGCCCTCTATTCAAAAAGTGTTTGATCAGCACAGTGCGATCATGTTGTTGATTGATCCAGCTTCCGGCGAAATCATCGATGCCAATCCCGCCGCCAGCCGTTTTTATGGTTACTCTCAGCAGCAACTGCAAACCATGAAGATCCAACAGATCAATACACTTACCAAAGAAGAGGTCGCAGCGGAACGGGCGCGTGCCTCCGAGCAGCATCGTAATTTTTTTATCTTTCGGCATCGCCTGGCTAATGGCGAAGTACGTACCGTTGAAGTTTCATCGGTGCCCTTCGTATTTGATGATAAGCCATTGCTGTTTTCTATTGTGAATGATGTCTCCGAGTTGCGGGAAACGCAGGCAACGCTCTGGCATTATCAATCTCAGCTGGAAGAGATGGTGGACCGACAGACAGACGCACTACGAGAAGGTGATGAACGTCTGATTACGCTGTTGCTGGCCGGTTCGTTGATGCTACTTTTTGCTGTATTGGTTTTACTGCGGATGCTCATCAAACGCAAACAGGCTGAAGCTGCATTGGCTTTGGAGCAAAAACGACTGGAAGAGATTATTCGCGGCACCAATGTAGGTACTTGGGAGTGGCGGGTGGATAGTGGCGACATTGCGCTCAATGAGCGTTGGGCGAATGTGGTCGGCTATGAGCTGCATGAATTTAGACCGCTTACGATCCAAACACGCTTAGACCTGATTCATCCGGATGATCGCATCAAGTCGGATATGCTGATCGGGCAACTGTTCCGTCATGAATTGCATCACTACGAGTGCGAAATCCGCCTCAAGCATAAAGAGGGACACTGGGTTTGGGTGATGGAGCGGGGGAACGTAGTGGAGTGGTCCGACAGTGGAAAACCGTTACGGATGTCCGGCACTCACCAGGATATCAGTCGTCGTAAAGCCGCCGATGCACAAATTCAGTATCAGGCGAAATACGATGCTCTGACCGGGCTACCCAACCGCGTACTGTTTCTGGAACGTTGTGAGGCAGCGATCTCGGCGGCGAGTCGTACCAATGACCATGTCGCACTGTTGTTTATTGATTTAAACAAGTTCAAGCCGATCAACGATACGCTTGGCCACGAAGCGGGTGATCAGGTCTTACAGGAGATTGCTGACCGTTTGGGCAAAGTGGTCCGTGAAGGTGATACTGTGGCACGTTTTGGCGGTGATGAGTTTGTTATTTTGCTGACAGGATTACATTCACCGGAACCAATTAGCCGCATTGCGCATCAGATCATTGAACACGTGGCCGAACCTTGTCCGCTCAAAGATGGGGATTCAGTTTCCGTGAGTGCCAGCGTAGGGGTGGCGTTATATCCCGATGATGGCCCATCGATCGATGCGTTGCTGCGCAATGCTGACTTTGCTATGTATGCCGCTAAGCGCGGTGATCAGGGGTTTGTGGTTTATGCATCGGAGGTGTCCGAATACGCCTGTCAGCTGCAATAAGCGGTTTAGCCTTGTCGCACGCTTCGTTATGATCAACATCGAACACACCACAAGGTAAGGATATTCACCCGTGAACAGCCCGAAAGATGTGCAGATTTTACTCATCGAAGATGATGTGAAGCTGACGGAATTGCTGGATCTTTATCTGAGCCGTAATGGTTACAGTGTGGCGGTAGGGCACAACGGTGCGGATGCTCAACGGTTGCTGGCACAGATGAATCCCGACCTGTTGATTCTTGACCTGATGCTACCGGGGATGGATGGACTGAGCATCTGTCGGGCGGTGCGTGCGACCTATCATGGAAAAATTCTCATCCTCACGGCCAGTGATGACGATATGGATCAGGTGGCTGCTCTTGAGATGGGCGCTGATGACTATGTCTGTAAACCGTTGCACCCACGAGTGCTGCTTGCACGGATTCGTATGTTGTTGCGTCGTTCTGAGGAAGAACCGGTCAACGATGATACGCTACCTGTTATCAAAGAAAGTTCTGCTGCGGCGCAGTCTCTGGTATTTGGACAGTTGATGATGGCTGGCACAACGAAGCGCTGTACATTGGCGGGTGAAGCAATCAACCTCACCCCCGCTGAATTTGATCTGCTTTGGTTATTAGCGCAGCACCCGGATCAGCCTCTCTCTCGTGAAGAGCTCGTCAAAAAGACCCGCGGCATAGAATACGACGGCGTTGATCGTACGATCGATAATCGAATTGTTATCCTGCGTAAAAAGCTACAGGATAACGCATCTCAGCCTCAGCGCATTATTACCGTTCGCGGCAAAGGTTATCTGTTTGTCTCTAACAGCTGGCACTGAGTTGCCTCCCTCCTGACTTACAAACCCGTACATTTCTTCCCATGACCCCATCATCGGCGACTGCCACAATGGGATCTATGATATCTATGTTGTTGAACTTCTCAGGCTAATATCAGGACACCCACATGGCGCGTTTATTCATTACCCTCTACGCCGGAATTATTATCTCTTTTTATGTTTTTCTTTTTTCTGTTGAAATCATCGCGACCAGTTTGTCTTACGATGTGGGAACACAGGATTCACGCAATACGCTGATGGGCTATGTTGCGTTGCTTTCGCGGGTTAAAACCTCGGCGGGAGAGCAGGCGATGCATGAAGCGATGCATGAAGTGGCAAGCCTGAACGCGATGCTGGCCTCAGAGGTGACCGATCCTGTTGTGCTGAATCACCCGAAGATTAAGGCGTTGCCAAGTCCCGGCGGAATGGTTGAGCATATTGAGTTGGAAGACCACGAGCCTGCCTATTTTCGTTTGGCTGATGACACGCGGGTGTTTCGGGTGATTAACGATCCTGATGCGGAACTCTGGGCTAAAGAACGTTTGCTGAACACACTGGCGCAGTGGGGCTTTCTGCTGGTGATGGGGTTGATTGTGGGCGTATGGTTCTTCTACCTGCACCGTAAACTAAAACGACTGGAGATTGCCTCAGGTCGGATCGCAGCCGGTGATTTCAGTGCGCGTGTGGGCGAGGATGGTGGCAGTCGAGTTGGCGGTTTGAACCGGGCGTTTAACGGGATGGCCGAGCGGGTAGAGCAGCTTATCGCCAGCCACAAACGGCTGACTAATGCCGTGGCTCATGAATTGCGTACCCCTATTTTTCGGTTGCGTTGCCAGCTGGAGCTTCTGGAGCACGGTTGTGCAAAAGAGGAGCACGATCAGTTTGTGGAAGGGATGGAAGCCGACCTTGAAGAACTGGAGACGATGGTGGACGAACTACTCACCTTTGCCCGCATGGAGCGCGCTGATCCTGACGTTAATCTGGTCTCCACCGATCTGGATCATTGGTTGAATCAACAGTTACCGATGTTGATACGTAGCAGCGATCTGCCGCTCAGCCTCACCATCGACAAGCCGGTATCGGCCATGGTGGATTCAAAGCTGTTACAGCGTGCGATTACCAATCTGGTGCGTAACGCAGACAAATACGGCCGAGAACAGGTCAGCATCTGTCTGTTGAATACAGCGGATGTTGCTCAGATCTGTGTGGATGACGACGGACCCGGTATTCCGCCGTCTGAACGTAACCGTGTGCTGGAACCCTTTGAACGTCTGGACAGTGCGCGTACCCGAAAAACGGGTGGCTATGGGTTGGGTCTGACAATTGTGCGAGAAATAGTGGCCTATCATCGGGGCAGTGTGTTGATCGAAGACGCCCCATTGGGCGGCGCGCGGATTATTATCAATCTACCCCTGAGCGCATAAATGTATGCGAATGTATGGATGTTTACATACATACATATACAGAATGCAGATACTGTCAGAGCCATTGGATCGGGAGAATACACTCATCGAATTTAAATACGGATGAGGAATTCACCGATGAAAAAACTAATTATCGTAAGCACCCTGACCTCTTTGTTTGCCGCGTCCGCAGCCATGGCGGGTGATCTTACCGTTGTAGGTGGCGTAGCAACCTTCGAATCACCGTATAAGAACTTTGATGATGACACCGCCGTCTATCTGGATGCCCGTTACAAAGAGGGGGATTTCAGTATCGATGAGCGGGGTTTCAATTACCGCGTGTTAGGTACAGATGACACTCCGCTGAATATCCATGCAACGCTGACCAGTGCGGGGGATGGCTACGATACAGATGACTCCACCGTCTTTACGGGTATGGATGAACGTGATGGCAGTTTGGATCTGGGTGTCAGCGCAGATTACACCCTGGGTGATGGTCAGGTAAAAGCAACGCTGGTGCATGACATTACCAACAATCATGAAGGTTTTGTGGCGGACGTGAACTACAGCCATGACTTTGAACTGGATTACGGCCTGACCGTGGTACCTCGTGCAGGTGTGGCGTATACCAGTGAAGACTACACCAACTATTACTTCGGTGTTCGTCAGAGCGAAGCAACTGGTAGTCGGGCAGCTTACAACGCCGACAGCGCTTTGAATCCGTATGTGGGATACCGCATGACAATGCCACTGGCAGGTTCATGGAGTCTGGTACACGAAGCCGCGTATGTATGGCTGGATGATGAAATCACCGATTCTTCTCTGGTTGATCGCGACAGTGCTTGGGTTGCCGCATTCGGTGTCGGTTACACCTTCTAATCCGCGCTCATTCAATGGCGCTCCAGAGATATCGGTGGAGTGCCTCCTCTCTGAATCGCCTATCTTTGCGTTCGCCTTCCGGAACATATTGAAGGGGTGACCGGAAGCGTTTTAGGGGACAGATTTATTTGGTTGATGGTCTCACCAAGAATTCAGGTCTGTCCCCGCTTTTTATTTTCTATGTAAGCTCAAGGATTGAAAATCCATGCATGTGATTAAACTGACCTCCCTTGCCGCTATTTTTCTGTGCACTGGCTGCAGTGCAGTCAAAGCCGTCCCGGAAGCCAAAACCGTTTTTCTGGTCGCAGATAAACCGGCACAAAGTTGCCAGTATCTGGGAGAAGCGATTGGCAGTCAGGGCAATTTCCTATTGGGTAATTTCACCGCCAGCGACAAGTTGATGGAAGGGGCGCGTAACGACTTGCGCAACAAAGCCGTCGATATGGGTGGGAATACCGTGCATGTGCAGAACATTACTTCATCCCAATCAGATGACGCCTTAGGCACCACCAATACATTGGTGGTGGGGCATGTATATCGTTGCTAGTTCAAAGGCTGGAAGTGGCGATTTTAACGCCACTTCCAGTGCTGATTACGGCGTATCAGGTTTTGCTGCCCGATGCAGATGGACATCCAGCTGCGGGAAGGCGATCTCCAGTCCGGCTTCTTTAAATTTCGCGGCGACTTTGGTGTTTACCCGATGGGTCATTTCCAGACGGTCGGCCATCGCATTCACGTATAAACGCAGTTCCAGGTTCAATGTACTGTCGGCAAAGGCCGTAAAGAAGGCTTCAGGTTTAGGATCTTCTAATACCCGATCTTCCTCAGTGGCCGCTTCCAGAAGCAGCTTGCGCGCCAGTTCGGTATCAGAGCCATAGGCAATGCCCACCGGGATCACTATGCGGGTCACTGAATCGGTCAGTGACCAGTTGATCAGTTGCTGGGTGATAAAAGTCTTGTTGGGAATGATCACCTCTTTACGGTCCCAGTCTACAATCGTCGTCGCGCGGATCTGAATACGGGTGACTGTGCCAGTCAGATTATCAATGGTGACGGTATCACCGATACGCACCGGTTTTTCGAACAGGATGATTAAACCGGATACAAAGTTCGCCACAATCTCCTGCAAACCAAAGCCCAGCCCAACACCCAGTGCTGCTACCAACCACTGCAGTTTCCCCCATTCCAGTCCGAAGTTGGAAAACGCGCCCAATATCCCGACCAGAATCAGCGTGTATTTGATCAGCGAACTGACGGCGTAACCGGTACCGGGCGTCAGATCCAGATTTCGCAGGATCAATAGTTCCAGGAGTCCCGGCAGGTTGTATGCCGCGAGTAAACTGAGGCTGAGAATTACCACGCCAAAAAGTAGCGATTTAAGGGTGATATGACGGGTCACTTCGCCATCATCAGACAACGTACTCCACAGCTCTACATTATCCAATGCGCCGAAGAACGGCAGAAAACCGCCGAGAAATCCCCAAAGCATCCCCACCAACATCACCAGCGTAGCGGTTTTCAGTAGGGTGCGAGAGTGATCAGAGATCGTCTGCAGGTTCAGATAGTTTGTTTCAAGAGGCGGTTCATCCTCCTGCTTTTCCCGTGCCGCCAGGATTTCAGCACGGCGTGCTTTCACACGGTCGAATTCCAGACGACGTTCAGAGATCAGGACCAAACGCATGCCCAGCTTGTAGAACACGATGACCGATAGCAACACCATCAAT
Organism: Oceanospirillaceae bacterium; assembly: GCA_023954795.1. Classification (GTDB taxonomy): domain Bacteria; phylum Pseudomonadota; class Gammaproteobacteria; order Pseudomonadales; family Balneatricaceae; genus Pontibacterium. Next base: position 7,866 of record JAGSHA010000091.1, read on the forward strand.
GTTTGTAGGACCGCATAGATCATGAAGTTGACGGTGAAGGTATAACCGGCGGCGGTCATGGCGAGCATCGATACGTTAAACAGTACCAAGGCAGACAACCATAATTCGGCGCGGGACCACCAACTGATGGATTCAGTGAGCTGGTTGAGCTGCAGTTTAACCCGCCATAGGCTGGTCCAAAGTAGAACGATAATGGTGATCAATACCAGCATGACCAAGCGAACAAGCCCTGACCGCATCTCGTCTGAATCGATGTTCCACAGATAGATTTGGACCAGTAGCAGTGGCAGGCAGGCCAGATAGAGTATGGCCAGACGCTGGCGTAATGCCTGAGTCAGTTTTTCACTCATACTGAAGTGAGCGGCAAACAGGCCGTGAGGTGTTTTTAGCCAGTTGCGTAAGCTGTGTACCACCCAGGTACTGACTGCCGCTACAACACTGAGCAAGGTCCAAATTTCTGCATCAGGGTGGGCTGGGTTGATCAGGCTGCGTCCTGCCAACCAAAGCGTCATTGGCAGGGGGAGTGCCGTCACAACCGATAACACCATCGTTTGTACGCTGTGGTGAAAGCGATCATGAATCACATTGCCAATTTGCTGTCCCCACGGTCCTCGATGCTGGCGGTGATAATGGCTAAGCCAGCTGAAGCCCAACACCGCGAACAACAGCAGTAATGCCCGTAGAAAGGTGGAATCATCGGCTTTTAATAGCGGTTGAGGCTGTTCCGCATTCCAGTGCTTGATCAGCTGCCCGGAAGAGATGAACAGCTCTTTTGGCCAATCCAGATTGATGGGGTTGGAGACCGGATTCCAGAGCAGCTGCTTAGTTAGCAGCTGGCTGTTACTTTCAATATGTTGATTGATCTGCTTTTCGCTACTCAGGATCTGATTGAGAATACCGATCAGCTGTTTATGAGCATCGGTCAGGCGGATAATAAGCCGCTCACGGTCGCTCATCAGGTCCCGATACAGGGACTGTTCCTTGTCGTTGAGATCCGTCGCAATGGATGCCGGGGGCTGACCTTGCTGGTTACTGGTTTCGGTCTGCTTCTGCTCCAGAAGGGTATTCTCAAGCCGTAACAGGTTAATCGCGTTGGCGGTGAGCCGTGTATCTACAGGCTCGCGGTTACGGAATATAAAGCGACGCTGTTCGGGACTGACATGACTGACTTCCAGCTCCAGCTGCTGGGCGATCGAGCGGAATGTGCTGCTTAGTGTGGTCAAGCGTTGCTGAATCAGTAGACGCTTTGTATCGGCTTGTTCGATCTGACTGAGCAGGGCACGCAGTTCGGTAGAGAGCTGTTGGTTTTCGCTATAGGCATTGGCGAGGAATGGATTGACCTGAATATCTGACAGATCACTTTCTAGCTCTTGCAGCGTTTTTTCAGCTTCGCTGCGCTGGCGCTCCTGTTTGTACTCACGCAGTTGATCCAACAAGGCAGACTGCTGAGTGTGCTCGTTCTTGAGCTGCTGCCACGTTAAGCGGGCAATTTCTGTCCGGCGCGGTAATACCAGCAGCTCCAGTTCCAGAACCTGTACACGTAATCGACGCTCAGCAAAGCTGGCGCTCTGTAGCTGTTGGCGCAGATCACTGTTCTCGCCGCTGGTACTGCTATCCGACACATCCAGTTTGAGGCTGGTGAGTTCTTCACGAATACTCTGCTGGCGCTGTTCTGCCTGGGTTTCTGCCTGACGCTGCAGAGCCTGATCCCGTTCGACTTCAAGTAAGCGGGTGTTGATCGATGTGAGTTTCTGATCCAGCTGCTCATCGCTCAGGCGTTCCGGGTGGCGGAGCGTTGCTTCTTTCAGACCTTTATCAAGCACCGTTTCCAGTGCTTTGATCGTTGCTGGCTGGTGGTCGATCTCCTGTTGTAGATCGCGTATCTGCTGATGCAGTTGCTGCTGGCTTTGTAGGGCTGCCAGTGTTTTTTGAAGCAGCTGACGACGGTTACGATCGGTTACCGTATCGGTATCGCTCTCCGCGAACTGCTCAATTTGTTGTTGCAGCTGTTCGATATCTTCCTGCGTATCGGCACGGGCCACCGAGGTCAGTGAAAACAGTGTGATCAGGGTAAAAAAC
>JAGSHA010000327.1 GCA_023954795.1 Oceanospirillaceae bacterium
GAAGTGGATGGCTTCGCTACACTGGCGCAGTCTGATTCCGCTCAGAGTCTGGTTGGATTGTTTATGAACGACCAGCTGCTGAAGAAAAAATCGAAGCGTTGGTGCAAGCAGGCAGCACCCGTGAAGCAGAGTGCAGTATTAGGTGCGGGCATCATGGGTGGTGGTGTTGCGTATCAATCTGCGTCTAGCGGCACGCCGATCCTGATGAAAGACATCCGAGAAGAAGCACTGGATCTGGGTGTGAAAACCGCGTCTAAACTGCTCGATCGGAAAATAGCCAAAGGCCGTTTGGATGCGGTAGGAAAAGCCGTGGTGATGGATGCCATTACACCAACGCTGGAATACAACGAATTCTGGGCGGTTGATCTGGTAGTTGAAGCGGTGGTTGAAAACCCAGTGGTGAAGGCCGCTGTGCTGGCTGATGTAGAGCGAGCCGTTCCTGACGATGCTGTGCTGGCATCCAACACATCAACGATCTCCATCGATTCGCTGGCGGAAAGTGTGGCACGCCCAGAGCAGTTCTGCGGCATGCACTTCTTTAACCCGGTGCATCTGATGCCACTGGTGGAAGTGATTCGCGGTAGCAAAACCAGTAACCAAACCATCGCCCGTACAGTGGCCTATGCGACCGCGATGGGTAAGACACCGATTGTAGTGAATGACTGTCCGGGATTTCTGGTCAATCGAATTCTGTTTCCTTACTTCAACGCCTTTAACCGTTTGCTGATTGATGGCGTCGATTTTCAACGTATCGACCGTGTGATGGAACAGTTTGGCTGGCCGATGGGGCCCGCTTATCTGGCTGATGTTGTAGGCATTGATACGCTGGTTCACGCTGATCATGTCATGCAGGAAGGTTTTCCTGAACGTATGGGGCATGACGCGGATGTGATTGCAGAAGCGTTGCTGGCGGCTGATTGTCTGGGCCAGAAAAACGGCAAGGGGTTCTATGAGTACGGTGTCGACGATAGTGGTCGTCGTTATAAAGAACCTACCGGTCTGGCGCGTCAGCTGATCGCTGATCGTATGACGCAATCCCTTGATATCAGTGACCAGGAGATCATTGATCGCATGATGATTCCAATGTGCCTGGAAGCAGTACGTTGCCTGGAAGACGGAATTGTTGAAACCGCGACTGAAGCGGATATGGGCTTGATTCTGGGTCTTGGTTTTCCGCGTTTCCGCGGTGGCGCATTGCGTTACATCGATACCCAAGGGCTGGACGTTTTCGCGGCTAAGGTTGAGGCCAATAAACAGCATGGTGCGTTGTACCAGCTGACTGATGGCTTTAAAGCACAGCAGGCTGAGAAGCGTACTTTCTATTGATTCTGAGGTCGTCCTCCTGATGTGAGGGCGACCGGTTAAGCAAAAAATAAAGAGAGGTCAGTCCTGATATTGACCCGCAACGAGTGGAAGATTATGAGCGAATATAAGCACCCTTACCGCGATGCAGAATTTGTCCTGAATGAACTGGTTGATTTCGATGCGCTGTGTGCCGATGCCGGCATGGAAGATGTGAATGCCGAGCTGGCATCGGTGATTCTGACTGAAGCTGGAAAATTAGGTTCCGATGTACTGGCCCCGCTGAATGTAGTTGGTGATACCCAGCATCCTCAGTTGGGTGAGAACGGCGTCCAGCAAACCGATGGCTTTGCAGAAGCTTACCAGCAATACATGGAAGGGGGCTGGTCGTCTCTGACGGCGGCTGAAGAGTTTGGTGGTCAGAATCTGCCTAACGTGCTGGGGACGGCCGTCAACGAAATTTGGCAATCTTCCAATCTGGCGTTCGCCCTGTGTCCGTTGCTGGGGCAGGGGGCGATTGAGTCCATCGTTCATCATGGCTCAGATGTACTCAAGCAAACCTATCTGCCGAAGATGGTGAGCGGAGAATGGACCGGCACTATGAACCTCACTGAGCCGGATGCGGGCACCGATCTGGCTGCAGTCAAAACGAAAGCCGTTCCCAATGGTGATCACTACCTGATTACTGGCCAGAAGATCTTCATTACCTGGGGCGATCATCAGATGACTGAGAATGTCGTGCATCTGGTGCTGGCACGTGTGCCGGATGCGCCAGCGGGTGTAAAAGGTATTTCCCTGTTTGTGGTACCCAAGTTCCTGCTGGATGAAAACGGAAATCCGGGTGCGCGTAACGATGCGCATTGTGTCTCTCTGGAGCACAAACTGGGTATCCACGGGAGTCCTACCTGTGTCATGAGCTTTGGCGACAACGAAGGTGCGGTGGGCTACCTGGTCGGTGAAGCGAACAAAGGTCTGGCGTATATGTTCACGATGATGAACCACGCGCGTCAGGGTGTCGGTCTGCAGGGACTGGCGATTGCTGAGCGTTCTTACCAGCAGGCGGTGGAGTATGCGAAAGACCGTCTTCAGGGCACCAAGAAGGATGGCAGTCGTTTCTCGATTATCAAATTCCCGGATGTACGCCGGATGTTGATGCAGATGAAGGCATCCATCGAAGCGATGCGTGGTCTGGCGTTTGTCGCTGCAGCGGAGATCGACCGGGGGCACTACGCACAAGACCGGGATGCCGCACAGAAAAACAATGCCCGTGTTGAGTTGCTGACGCCGATTGTTAAAGGCTGGTTGACCGAAATGGCGCAAGAAGTGACCTATCTGGGGACTCAGGTACATGGCGGCATGGGCTTTATCGAAGAGACCGGCTCTGCCCAGCACTACCGCGATGCACGCATCCTGACCATTTATGAAGGTACGACCGGTATTCAGGCACTGGACTTGGTGGGCCGAAAAACGCTGGTGAATAACGGTGAGCATCTGTCTGAGCTACTGGCAGAGATTGAAACGACCGTTGAGCAGCTGGAAGGTAGCGAGCAGTTTGCGGCGCAGGGTGCTGCATTGCGTGAAGCGGTGGCGTCAGGCAAGGCTGCACGCGATTGGTTGCTGGAAAACGCAGCGGAAGATGCGGCAGCGGCAGGCAGTGTTAGCGTCCAGTTCATGATGATGTTTGGTTACATCTGCGGTGCTTGGATCATGGGGCAGTCAGCCATCAAAGCACAGGCACTGTTGGATGCCGGTAACGGAGACTCTGAATTCCTGCAGGCTAAGTTGATTACCGCGCAGTTCTTTAGTGAACACCTGCTGCCACGTGTGAAGAGCAATCTGGCCGCTATCAAAGCGGGTAGCGCAAGCATCATGGCGCTAAATGAAGATCTTTTCTAAGACTTAAGCCAACAATCTCAAGCAGGTCGGCGAATCCGATTTGGCTGTTCCGACCTGCGACTAGCCTAAAAAATACATCCTTTGGGATAGCGCATTTTGGTTGCGTATCTCTGAACATAGGGTGTTGGGCAATACAATAAAAACTGAATACTGAAGCGAGATCGAGTTCGCTTTACGTATTGAAAGAGGTCGATATGAAAGTATTAGTCACCGTGAAACGCGTGATCGACTACAACGTCAAAGTGCGCGTGAAGTCGGACAACAGCGATGTAGATCTGGCCAATGTGAAAATGGCTCTGAACCCATTTTGTGAAATCGCGGTAGAAGAAGCGGTTCGTCTAAAAGAAGCCGGTACAGCGTCCGAAGTTGTCGTGGTTTCCATTGGCCCTAAGGCCTGTGAAGAGCAGATCCGTACCGCGCTGGCGCTGGGGGCTGATCGTGGTATCCGCATCGATACCGATGAATCCCCTGAGTCGCTGTCTGTCGCCAAATTGCTGGCGAAAGTGATCGATGAAGAGAAGCCTGAGCTGATCATCATGGGTAAGCAGGCAATCGATACGGATAATAACCAGACCGGTCAAATGCTGGCTGCGTTACTGGATATGCCACAAGGTACCTTTGCCTCTGAAGTGAAAATTGAAGATGGCAAAGCGAATGTCACCCGTGAAGTTGACGGTGGCCTGCAGACTGTAGCACTGAACCTGCCAGCCATTGTGACAACGGACCTGCGTCTGAATGAGCCTCGTTACGCATCCCTGCCAAACATCATGAAAGCGAAGCGTAAGCCGCTGGATGTTAAAACTCCGGCAGATCTGGGTGTTGAGCTGAAAGCGCACACTAAGTTGCTGAAAGTAGCGCCTCCGGCTGAGCGTCAGGCGGGTATTAAAGTAGGCAGCGTCGACGAGCTGGTCGAGAAGCTGAAGAACGAAGCCAAAGTAATTTAAGGGGTGATCTAATGGCTATTCTGGTTATTGCAGAACATGA
>JAGSHA010000130.1 GCA_023954795.1 Oceanospirillaceae bacterium
TCCACCCCTTCACTAAGGTCAGATCAGTTTGAGGTTCTAGCTTCAGACGCCTAAAATTGCCGCACTAATTTTGAGGCTGTAATTCCTATGACAATCGAACAAACCCTGATGCAGCGCAGTGGCAGCAAATGCGAACTCTGCACTTCTGAAGACAACCTGAGTGTATATGATGTCGCGCCATCTAACGGCTGTGCCGAACAGGCCGTTCTGCTATGTGACACCTGTCGCACTCAGGTCGACAGCAGCAACAGCCTCGACGTGAACCACTGGCGCTGCCTGAATGACAGCATGTGGACACCAGAGTCTGCTGTACAGGTCATGGCCTGGCGCATACTCAAGCGTTTATCTGGTGAAGGATGGGCACAGGATCTGCTCGATATGCTCTATCTGGAAGACGATGTAAAAGCCTGGGCGGAAGCTGGCATTTCAGATGAAAGTGATGACGACACCCCTCCGACGCGTGACTGCAACGGCGCGATCCTGCAGGAAGGTGATACGGTCACACTGGCGAAAGATCTGGTCGTAAAAGGTGCTGGCTTCACCGCTAAACGCGGCACGATGGTTAAAAACATTGGCTTGTCTTCCAATCCAGAACACATCGAAGGCAAAGTGAATGGCGTGCGCGTCGTCCTTGTTGCCGCTTATATGAAAAAAGCCTGATCCAGCGCTACACACATGAAAAAGCCAGCACAGTGCTGGCTTTTTACTTGAGCGTTAAATCACCCCGTCAGAGGTGACCGCCTGTCCAGATCATCTGGCTTAACGCTGATTCCACTGAATACATTCTTCCAGTGTTACTCCTTCACCACCAAAGATATCCAGCGCACTGCCAATGGTCAGATCAACCTTCCCACCTGATAACTGATCCACCAGCTTCAGGTCTTCCAGAGAACGTGCGCCCCCCGCGTATGTCACCGGTATAGATGAAGCTTCACCCAGTAACGTCACCAGATCCTGGTCGATGCCTGCCTGCAACCCCTCAACATCGGCTGCATGAATCAGAAACTCCGCACAATGCTCACTCAGCGCACTCAGTGTTTGTGCATCCACCGCAGTGTCAGTCACCGTTTGCCAACGATCAGTTGCGATATTCCAACCGTTATCCGTCCGACGACAACTCAGATCCAGCACCAAACGGTCAGCGCCAGTGATTGCTTTAACCTGCTCCAAACGTTCCCAGCTAAACTGACCGTTTTGAAACAGATAAGAGGTCACAATGACATGAGATGCACCGGCATCAAGAAATTCAGCAGCATTATCGGCATTCACGCCACCACCAAACTGCAACCCTTGCGGCCATGCAGAGAGCGCTTTTAAGGCTTGTTCTTTGTTTCCTGGCCCCAGTGCAATGACATGTCCACCCGTCAATTGATGCTGACGGTACAAATTAGCGTAATGGGTAGAATCATATGGGCTGACATAGTTGGTATCAGCGCCCTGATCATTGAGGCTACCACCGACAATCTGCTTAACCTGCCCCTGATGCAGGTCGATGCAAGGACGAAACTGAGTCAAGGAAATACTCCCTAGCTGGCCTTAAAATTGAGGCGCCATTGTAACAGAAGATCCCATAGATAGGTCGTAGTAGAATAGCGATCAATCCAAACATTAGATATTGCTAATTTAGATATATAGATATAACCTAACCCTGTCTTCTAAGCCTTATTCACAACCCCTTTTCTACGACAGGACACTCAACATGAAACAGTTGATGGCATCTACCGTAATCAGCACCTATGCACTACTTTCCGCCCAGAGTCTGGTTGCCGCAGAGATCGAACCCATTAACATCCCCGCGCTACAGCAAGAAGCGAAAGGTGTTATCAAAACACTGGCTGGAAACCTGGGCTCAGAGCTGAAGCACGCAGCAAAGGCAGGTGGCTTACCCGCTGCAATTCAGGTGTGTAACACCAAAGCATCCCCAATCACCCAGGCGGTTGCAGAAGATAAAGGCTGGACCGTTGGTCGCACCAGCCTGAAACTACGAAATGAACATAACGCACCCGATGACTGGGAAAAAACCGTACTGAAGAAGTTTGAGAAACAAGCGGCTGCGGGCGCCAACCTAAAGAAAATGGTCTTCAGCCAGATTCTGGTGGATGACGCTGGCAACAAGGTCTTTCGAATGATGAAGGCAATCCCGGTCGGCGATAAATGCCTCGCCTGCCACGGCAGTAAGATCAAGCCAGAAATTGCTGAAAAGCTAAACGCCTTATATCCAGCCGATAATGCACGGGGCTTTAATGCGGGCGATCTGCGAGGAGCTTTCTCCTTACAGAAATCCCTCTGATCATAGTTGGGCACTCTCGATAGGGTCTGAGCAGAGCAATCTCATACCCTATCGTTCGATGATCACTTGAACAAGCCGTATGTCAGCTTTTCCTTCGATCCCCTTATTCACCAGCACCCTTCCATTCAGCGTTCTGAAATCTTGAACGTGCATCAATAAATTTCACAGTTAAAATACTATTCAGCAAACCACTTTGATATCGTTATCGCTTTAAAGTGCTCACTGCATCAAATAGGCAATCCATCGCGCCCGGCCCAGATACGATGCCAGAGACATAACTCATCCACAGAGAATGTGCTGACATGAAGTTCCGATTATCGGACCCAGCCCCATACAAAATCCCCACTGAGCATCAGTTGAGTTCTCGTCCAGCGATAAAAATAGCCGCGTTGTACTGCCTGTTTTCCATTCTCTGGGTCATCCTTTCAGACAGAGCGATCGAAGCCCTAACCAGCGACTTAGAAACACTGTCTACCGCACAGACGTATAAAGGTCTGTTCTTTATTGTCATTACAACGCTGCTGGTCTTTTGGTTAGTGCGCCGCTCCATACGCTTTCACCAGAAAAGTCTGGCCTACCAACGTACGTTAGTAGAAACCATTCCCGATCTGGTTTGGCTGAAAGCGACGGACGGAACATATATCGCCTGCAATTCAAAGTTTGAACGGTTTTTCGGAGCCAAAGAAGCCGAAATTGTTGGCAAAACTGACTATGACTTTGTAGATAAAGACCTGGCTGATCTGTTCCGGGAGAACGATCTCCTCGCGATTAATATGCGAGGACCACACAGTAACGAAGAAGTTGTTACCTATGCGGACGACGGACATCAGGAGACCCTGGAAACCATCAAAACTCCTTTGTATGACGCCAAAGGAAAAGTGATCGGTGTATTAGGTGTCTCACGAGACATTACCGAGCGCAAACAACAGGAAGAACGCATCCGCCATCAGGCGCACTTTGACAGTCTGACCAATCTGCCGAACCGGTTTCTTGCCCAGCACCAGTTAGAACAATTTGTCAGTACGGCAAGCCGCCGCAAACATCGTGTCGCCGTGATCTATCTGGATCTGGATGACTTCAAAAAGATCAACGATTCACTCGGTCATGCAACCGGAGACAAGCTACTGATCGAAGCCAGCAAGCGCCTGCGAGGAGCCGTACGCCAAGGCGATACAGTCGGTCGCCTTGGCGGTGATGAATTCATCGTATTGCTGGACAATATTAATTCTGCAGATGATGTTGCTCCTATCGCAGAAAATCTGATCAATTGCTTTCGCCACCCTTTCAGTATCGATGGTCGTGCGCTATTGCTGACGGCCACAGCAGGCATCGCCATCTATCCAGAAGATGGCGAAGACCGCTTAGATCTTCTGAGAAGTGCGGATTCCGCGATGTATCACGCCAAAGAAGCGGGTCGAAATACCTTTGCATTCTTCACCAGCGCAATGAATCGGGACGTATCCCGAAGGTTACTGCTGGAGGAGCAGATGCACGGAGCTCTGGCCCGTAATGAGTTTCGCGTCTGCTATCAGCCCAAGATTGATGTCAAAAGTGGCAAAATCACCGGTTTTGAAGCGTTACTTCGCTGGCGCAATCCAACCCTGGGCGATGTATCCCCCGGGGAATTTATTCCGGTGGCCGAGCACACCGGACTTATTCTTCCTTTGGGGGAATTTGTCCTGCAACAGGCTCTTGCAACAGGTGCTGCCTGGTATAACGAATTCCAGCGAGAACTCTCTATGGCGGTCAACTTGTCGCCACGACAGTTCCGTGACCCAAACCTGATCAGCCACATCAAACAAAGCATCGCGAAAAGTGGTTTCCCACAACACTGCCTGGAGCTGGAAATCACCGAAGGCGTCTTGATGAGCGGTCATGGCTTTATTGAAACGGCATTGGATGAACTCACCGATGCCGGCATTATTATCGCAATGGATGATTTTGGTACCGGTTACTCATCACTGAGTTACCTGCGTAACTACCCGTTTGATGTACTGAAGATAGATCAGAGCTTTGTCCGGGACATCACCCATGACCACGCTGACCTTGAACTCGTCTGCGCCGCCATTACTATGGCCCATAATCTTGGACTGAGCGTTATCGCAGAGGGCGTCGAAACAACCGAGCAGCTAGACCTGCTGGCCGTCCATGATTGCGACTCAGCACAAGGCTATCTGATCAGCCGTCCGATGGAGCAAGAGGATGCAAAACAGATGCTGAAAGAGCGTCAAACCTACACTCTGTGTTAAGCCAATCACCCTTGCTGACAGTGTATTAATAATATTCTAATCGTATCTAATACATCATCAGTACATAATACGCTTAACGCATAATCCGGGTTGTAGAGTCCGGGAACTGTATTGTGTCAAAGGTACGCTTGCCGACATCCAGCCATCGTTCAGCCTCTGCCGACGTCGCATTAAACGAAACCAGTAATAAACGCCCCTTAAGCGGAATACCATAGATAAGATTATGAACCTCAGTATCCGCAGCAGGTGTCATCAACTCCATCACAAACACGCTCGTTCCAAACTTTTCAATGACTACACTCCTGAACCAACGTGCATAAGGATAGCGCCGACGGAAAGACGCGGACATCATGGTATGTACTTCAGCGATTTGAGAGGGGTGAATGGCATTATGCGTATAGTTAAAGGCGATACTGACCGCACCGTCTGAGTTGCTATACACTTCGGTCGGTGGACGCGAACCGGGATACTTGATCCGCAAGTGATATTCGGACATCCGGGAAAATTTAACGGGGAGCTCCAACCTTAACAACCCATCCAGTACTGTACGACTGACAACACCTTCCGCATTGCAAAGCGGGCAAAACAGCAGAAAAATAATGACTGAATAACGCATCGGAAAATCCTTTTTCCTGACATGCCGGATATACCGGCAAACTCTCGATATTCTCTGCAACGAACTGCTAACTGCAGAGATGATCATCCTGATCACTCAAGATCGAGAAACTCAATATATCGATCTAAACACCATATTACCTAATCAAATCCCGACGACCATCCCCTATAAGTGGCACACTGGACTACTTCAAACCTGATCTTATCTTAACGCACATATCTCAGAATCACGCCTTTAAAAGGCTTATCCAGATAATCAATCTGCGTGGGCTTTTTCGTATAAAGCGTAAAGCCGAGTGCCTCCATTCGCCGGCTAAATCTAGCGTGCCGACCACGTCCGGGATCAACCAAAATGATGTCGCAATGGGGTTTACAATGCTGTTTAACGAATGCAGCAAGCATATCAATATGCTCATCCTCGTACAGCAGATCACTGCCAACTATCAAGTCAAACTCCCCGAGCTCACTCTTCTTATCAGACCAGCCCGTACGTACAAAAGGAATAACTTCATCCTGATTAAGGCGGGAGTTTCTAAGAAGGAAGTTCTCTGCTTCTGGGTGATAATCGGTGGCGGTTATATCAGCGTGAAGATGGTTAAGTAGCAAACTGGTTAAGCCGATACCACACCCGACTTCGAGGATACGTTTATCCGCAAAATCAGATTTAAAGATATGATGGGCCAGTACCTGCCCTGCAGGCCACACCACACCAAAAATTGGCCAGGAAGCAGATGAGATACCCAGCTTTTCCGCTACGCCATCCTTATCGTCAAATTCCTGATTACTTCGTAAGGTACGTAGGTGGATATCCACTTCATCAAATTCATGCGTGCTATAGCATACGCGCAACGTCATTTCTGCATACCTGTGTTAAAAACATGGGAAGCAGATCGCTCGCTTTCACAAGGAAAATGCTGCGGTTAACTACAGCTTACACTATTCTCTATCCCACTTATTCCAGGAACGCCAAATAACATCCTTGTAAATTATTGACCTAATCTCGCTTTACCATAAATCTGTAACAGATTTATGGTCCTCGTTCGTTAGAATGGCGGCGCAATTACCAACGCCTAAAAGCAAAAATCATCTGAGGTCAGTGATGAAGTTCAAGAAGCAAGACAAGGAAATTGTAGTTGGCTGGATCGAACGTCAGTTCAAGAAAAATCCAACCTTTCCGGTGAGCTGCATTGACGGTGATAATAAGAACTCTGTCTCCAAAGAGCACCTAAAATCATACAAAGCATGGACCAAAACAACGCACAAGCGGTCCGAAATTCAGGAATGGATCGACAAATGGCTGGAAACGTCCGAAATCGAAACACTTGAAGCCGAGATCAAGCGCCGCTCAAAAGATAAAAAGGAATAGATAGCCATCAGATTGCATAGGGAGGGTGATATCACCCTCCTCTCAGTCCCCATGTTCAGGGATTCTATTTCGGCATGTACATGTCAGCATTACGTCAGCTTTAACCGGCATCTCGCTGGGCATTTTCCAACTGCTGCACCGAAACCTTTTCCATTTGCACTGACAGCGTTTTCACCCGCTTTTTGAATTTACTGCGATGCTTACGTGCTATCGTTTTTACTTCCGGTATTGGCGCTTTCATTGCGTTCACCGGACGTTTGTTAATATGGAATTCATAGTGCAAATGCGGGCCAGTGGATCGACCACTGTTACCGGTCAGCGCTATTTTCTGACCACGAGACACCTTCTGCCCTTTCTTCACATAAGCTTTATTCAGGTGTAAATACCGGGTGCGGTATTTACGACCGTGTTGGATCTCAATGTAAAGACCCGCGTAACGGTGGCGAATAACCCGGCTAACCACACCATCTCCTGCAGCAACAACCGGCGTCCGCATCGGTGTCGCAAAATCAGTACCGTTATGAGGTCGGATCGCGCGTGTCACCGGATGACGGCGGCGAGGGTTAAAGTTAGACGATATACGGTAGCGTTTTTTAAGCGGAATCCGCTGGAACGCTTTTTCAAGACTGTGGCCTTTCTCATCAAAGAAATTACCGTCAAAAGAGAAAATCTGTACTTCGCGCCGTTTACCCAGATAACGGAAGCCTTCAATTTTGCTGCTCCCCGTGTATTTCCCATCAACATATTGACGGGATAACACCACCTGAAACTTATCTCCCGCACGTAGATCCCGACGGAAGTTCATCCGGGTTTTGAGCACGCCAGTGACACTGTAAGCCTCAGCCAGACTGGTACCGGACTTTTTCATCGACAGCGGTAGATTCCCTTTTACGACCCCCGCAAAGATTTCAGTGCGCATCTCGCCTTTTTCGATATGCTCAGCAAACTCAAAATCATCTTTTTTGCCTCGGGTAAAATCAACCTTATACGTCATGCCCGACTTAAAGGTAAAACGCACGAGACGCTCCTGATCATCAAACTGAAACTCCAGTTTGTGACCTGGCAAAATAGTATCCAGCGCCAGAACGTTCACATCCGCTTCCAGCAGCTGATAGAGTGTCGCCTGAGGTACACGCAGCGACTCAAAAATCTTACTCAGCGTGTCACCTTTACGCACCATGTAATACACATGGCCGCTCGGTTCTGCATCACCCGTCGGAACGGTATCCGACTCAACGTAAACAGGATCTTTCAGCGTCAGCGGCAATGCAATCTTTTCAGATTTCATCGGCCCGCTGGGCAGCACCAGCGCCATCAATATCAACGCCAGTGTCACCACAATCACTGTGCGCTGGGCACGAGACAAATAGCCGTAGAGTTTCTTTAAACCCTCAAACGTACTTTTTTCCAATTTCAAAACACATACCAGATAAAACCCTGCTGCCAGCGATTGTTATCAAACCACACTATATACACGCACAAAACGCTGGAGCCGGACGAGCTTCGGAAAATTTGGGGCACAATCTACCCCAGCACTGCAACAATGTCAGTCACAGTCGATTGAAGAAACTCAAAAAGTTACAAAACGCTGACTTAACCACAA
>JAGSHA010000500.1 GCA_023954795.1 Oceanospirillaceae bacterium
CTGATCAATGATCCGGCGTTAAGCCTTTACCTATTAGTCATCGCCTACTTTTGGTGTCAGTGGACGTTTAAGCTCATATTATGTGGCCGCTATCGACCCAAGCGAACCCATTTCGATGAAGCTATCTCTGTCGTAATGCCGGTTTACAACGAAGATCGCGCTATCCTGTTTCAAGCAGTCTCGCGTGTACTTGCCCAACCCGCCTCGCGTGTCGCGGAGGTCATTGTGGTTTGTGACCGACGCGAGCCCGACCTACCTGACTGGCTGAACCTAAATTTCGCTGCCGATGACCGCATGATCACCACGGTGGGTGATACTCCGGGGAAGCGTTTTTCCCTGCGCCACGGCATCGAGCAAAGTCGGTGTAATGTAGTGGTCTCCATTGAATCCGATGTCCTCATACGTCCAGACAGTCTCGATGAATTGATCAAGCCCTTTGCCGATCCCCGGATCGGAGGCGTAATTGGTGACCAGGAGGTGCATGATCCCAAGCGCAGTCTCTGGACCTTTCTTGATTTTGTCTGCGAGAAGGTGAAGTACGGATTTACTTATCCGGCACTGAGTGCAGCATCGCAGGTGACCGTATTATCTGGGCGCACCGTCGCCTATCGTCGCGCTGCGGTATTTCCGCTTTTGGAACATCTGACCTATGAAATATTTTTGGGCAAGCGCTGCGTCTCAGGGGATGACGGACGTATGACCAGCCTGCTGCTTGAGGCGGGATGGCTGACATTTTATCAATCCACTTCAATAGTAGAGACCATCTCGCCCAGCAGCATGAGTGCTCTGTTGTTACAACGAACACGCTGGTATAGAAACACCGGACGCCGCACGTTGCGGGCACTGTTCTGGGACCGTCTCTGGGTCTGGAGACGCTGCCCACTGGCAACCTGGCATATGCTAAGTTCCTGGGTGAATACCTTCATGGTAGGGCTGGCCTTTATGCTACTGGGACTCAGTATCTCAAGCGGTCATTTTTTCTGGTTCGGCAACGAATATGTCGAGATTGCTGCAAGAATCGGAGTCCTTATGTTTGGCTTTTTACTCACACGGATGATACGTGGATTGCCCGCATTTGGGGCGATCCGTCGCTCTCGCCCCGGTAAGCACTGGTGGCTGCTATTAGCACTGCCTTTTTATCTGCTCATGCTGTGGTTTGTGCACCTTCTGGCCATCGTCACGATGAACAAACAGGGCTGGATTACGCGTACTACGCAGAGCCCGGGAGGATTGGGAAAATGAACAGGCTTAAAAACACACTGATATTATCGTCACTGGGAGTGACCATGACGATTCAGTCCGCCTACGGTTTACCATCCCGTTTGGAAGTACTCAATGGAGAAACCAATGCCCCGCAGCGCTGGCAACTGATCGTTAATAATCAGCCCTATCAGATTCAAGGGGTGGGTTGTGCCAAAGCCAAAGGCGCAAATGGTGTGGACTACCTGCATCTAGCGAAACAGCTTGGCGCCAATACAGTAAGAACTTGGGGACTAACCCATACGGACACCGACTACCTGAACCGAGCAGCAGAACTTGGGTTACAGGTGGCCGTCGGCATCTGGCTACCGCATCCGAAAACGGGCTCTCTCTATCAGAACCCTAATTCGGAAGAGCTCATACGTTTACGCGCTAATATTCTGCAGCGCGTTGATCAGTTGCGAAAGCATCCTGCTGTACTGTTGTGGGTGGTGGGCAACGAAGTGCTCCACTCCACTGACAATCTGAATGAACGTAAAGGCTTTCTAACCTTCCTCGACGGTCTGGTCAAAGAGATCAAGACACGCGATCCTGATCACCTTGTGAGCTACGCCGCAACGGAATCAGTCGATTTACAGATGTTGAACCAATCCGCCAAGAGCCTCGATATCATTGGCATCAACCTCTACAGCGATCCAC
>JAGSHA010000219.1 GCA_023954795.1 Oceanospirillaceae bacterium
ACGTTAAAGCCCAGATAGGCGAGTTTGGTTACTCCGGCCATGATAAAGCCCTCTTATTACTCTTATTGTTGTTTTTCGAGAGATCGGTTTAGGTACAGCGAAATCGGGACACCGGCAGAGATAAACCCTCCGATTTCGCTGCGAATAACTTACGCGTGAGCGGTATCAAACAGCTCGACGTGAATGTTTTCACCTTTCACTCCCAGCTCTTCCAGATGTTCACGCGCAGCTTCGTTCATGGCCGGCGGTCCACACAGGTAAGCGATGGTGTCTTCGGTGATATCGTCTTCGGTGATGGAATACTGAGCACGCATGGTCAGGCCATCCCAGTCACCTTCCGGTCGGGAGACGCAGGTGCGGACATCCAGGTTGCGCATCCAGTTGCCACGCAGCTCCAGCTCGTCCTGTGCAAACAGGTCTTTTTCAAAGGAGCAGCCAAAGGCGAGAACCACAGGCTTGCGGCGGAAGTTGGACAGGCGCAGGGTGTCAATCATCGACATCATCGGTGCCAGACCGGTACCGCCTGCAATCATAATCTGCGGGACTTTCTCCTCACGCAGATAGAACACGCCGTACGGGCCATCGATCTCAAGCGTGTCGCCCACTGCGGCGCGGTCGCGCAGGTAGTTGGACATCACCCCGTCATCGAGCACGCGGATATAGAAGGTCAGTTCCGGCAGATCACGCACGGTGCTGGACATGGAATAGGAGCGCCACTCTTCGGTGCCTGGTACTTTCAGCTGTACATACTGACCGGCTTCGAAGTTTTCCATCTCGGCATCTTCGTCCAGCTCGGCGGTGATGCGTACGGTGTTGTGGTTGACCCATTCCAGCTCTTCGATGGTGATCACACTCTGGCTGGCCGCGTGGTCTTCGGAAAAGGTGCTCGGGTAATCGAGATCAACGACACAATCGGTATCGGCATACGCGGTGCAGGTCAGGCGGAAACCTTCCCGTGCTTCACTCGGTAACAGTGACATAACACGGTCACTGTCCATGGAGACGTCGCCGGTATCAACACGACAGATGCAGCTGGCACAGCTGCCGGTGAGACACTGGTGGACGATCGGGACTTCGTTGTTTCGTGCCACATCCAGCAGGGTATCCCCCTCGCCAGAGACCGCTTCGAATTCAACGCCGTCATTAAAACGATAGGTGACTTTAGATGTCACTTCCTGCACAGCAACTGCTTCGGCTGAAGACATAATATGTCCTCCGATTTTCTTATTATTGGAAGCGAGGTTGTGTGAATGCACATGCGTGATCACACAACCTCTGTCGTCAGGCTTTTTAGGGAAAGCCTTCCGGGAAGCGCCGGCAAGCAGCGCCTCAGGCAGAGCGTGGATCAGCTCTTGTCGTACTTGCGGCCTGTGGCGTAGGCATCCATGCCCGGCCAGTCACCCAGTGCTGCCGCTGCCAGGTCTTTACTCTGACCTTTCTTCGCGCCGTTCACGCCACGTGGTGGCTGAGCGATACCGCGGTTGAAGTTGGAGGCACATTTACGCCACACGATCACGGAGGCATCCATGTCGGCCAGCTGCTCATCATCCCAACCGGTGCCGTCTGCGTAGAAATTCTGCATCGCATCACGTGCCATCAGGTCACAGTCGTTGAAACCTTCCAGACACATCGGCTTGTAGAGGTTTTCGAAGCGGTAATCGAACTCCTTCTTCTCCTCTTCGGTGTTGCACTTCTTCACCAGCACTTCCCAGTATTCGTAGGTGTCATCCGTGATTGGGATGTACCACTCGTACTGTACAACGTGCTCTTCCGGCCAGTTCTCTACCATCAACACACCTGGCATAAACATGGACGTACGGAAGTATTTCGGATTCTGACCGTAGGCTTTGATATCCAGAATCGGGTTTTCCAGAATCGGCTCATAGGAGTCAGTGAAGTAACGGTTGAGGAAACCCTGAGGACCGTCTTCGTCTTCGATGATGGCAATCGCTTGGTCATCCAGCGGTTTGATACCCAGCGGTACCGCCCACTCTTTGGCCTGCACAATGGCGTTATCACGGTGGATCAGGAGGTGACCGGCATCAAAGCCGTTTTCACAGGCCAGACGCCAGTTGGCATTACCGGTACGGTGCATACCGCGGATGATGACGCCGTCGTCCAGAATGGATGGGGTATCAGGCCACAGTGGATGCGGGAATTTTTCGTTGTTTTCCGGGAAGCGGATCGGCAGATCGTTTTTCAGCGGTGGGATCTCTTCGTCCCAGTCCTCTTCGCAGACAAATACGAAGATCATGCCGTTCACTTCTTCCACGGCAAATTTCTGGATACCGGTGGTACCGATCAGTTTGTCGTCCGGTGCTGCAACGATGGTGCTCAGCTCACCGTCGTCCAGATTAAACGTGAAACCGTGGTACCAGCAGGTGATGGTTTCATCGTTCAGGCACATCGGCTTGGCAGAGAAACGTACGCCACGGTGCAGACACTGATCCAGCAGGGCGTGCACGGTGCCTTTGGCACGACGCAGCACGATAGGTACACCTGCAATCTGAATACCTTTCACTTCACCGTCAGGCAGCTCGTCACTGAACGCGGCTGGATACCAATGGTTAATGAAGCCCCACTCGGCTTCCATGTATGGCTGGTACTGCTTCTTGGTGCCCTTATCGTTGGCCACGCGTGCTTTTTTCTTATCAAAAGCCATCGAAGTTTCCTCACAAATTGTTTTTATTTTGAGTTTTTCGGCAACGCCAGATGCGTTTGTCTAAATATTAGATTGAAAGTCGATAGAAATTCAATCGAAAAAAGAAATAAAAATTAATAATTATGGAAAATTTAGTGCCGGGTGACGTCAGAGACGGTTTCGATTTCGGGCAGATGCTCTTTCAGCGTCTTCTCAACAAAATCGACCAGCGTGCGTTCAGCGTTGCCACAACCCAGACAGTTTCCGCCAAATTTCAGATAGACGGATTCCCCCTCAATACGATCCACCGCCACACCGCCTTGATGTTCCGCCAGCGCAGGGTTTACGTGGCCTTCAAGGATGGCGGAGACTTTTAATGACAGGTCCGCATCGGCCGGTAACTCGGGCATGGTTTTGATATTGGGGGCTTTCAGATGCAGATTGCCGCCCATGCGATTGGTGCGGTAATTGATCGCCAATCCGTCAATGAACAGCGCCAGACTGCGGCTGTATCTGAGATTAAAATCGCCGTATTGATGGATTTCGTCATCGTCGGCAGTTTCTTTGTTGAAGGTGATGAATGCCTGTGACAGCGAGGTGCCAGGGTGGCTTACGCCGATGCGAAGATCGGTATTTCCCTCGTTGCTGGCTACTTGGCTCAGGTAATCCTGAGCGGTATCGGTCAGCTGAATATCTGCACGCATACGAATGTCTCCGGTCTGAAATGGCACGGGGAAGCATGACAAGCGCAGATTAGGCAGATGGCCGGAACCCAATCTGATTGAGCCTTTCGGCACAGTTCCGGCATGTTTGAACGCTGCTTAATCACGCGCAATGGCTGTTACGCTTCTTCCTGCAGAAACTGCAGTACCAAATGGTTAAAGCGTGGACCTTGTTCGATCTGGGTCCAGTGGCCGCAGTTGCCGAACAGGTGCATCTGGGCGTTCGGGATCTTTTTGAACAGGCTTTCGGATACCGATACCGGTACGACGCGGTCATCACGGCCATGCACAATCAGCACCTGCTGCTCGATGCCTGCCAGATCGGCATCGGATACCACCTGCTTGTCGGCCCAGCGCTGATAAGGCTGTGGGAATACGCGCTCGAAGCGTTCCTGAAAACCGGGACGCATGGTGGCGTTGTAACGCAGCTCTGCCAGCTCATCGGTGGCGATCGACTGATCAAAGGCCATGATGCCGAGGATCTCTTTCATGGCCGCCATGGAAGGCTTGTAGCCCCACAGTTTCATCAGGTTTTCGCTGACCGTGAATGGCTGTCCACCACTGCCCATCAGCACCATACGGCCGACACGTTCCGGGTATTTGACTGCCAGTGCCAGCGACAGAGAGCCGCCAAAGGAGTTGCCGATAAAATCGGCCTGCTCGATATCCAGCGCATCCATAAAGCGGATGATCTGGCTGATCCAGGATTCCATGTGCTCGTATTCATAATCATCGGCACATTCGGTGTAACCAAAGCCCACCAGATCCGGCGCCAGCACACGGCGGAACTCGGACAGCATTGGAATCGCATTACGCCAGTTGGCCCACGCGGTGACGCCTGCGCCGGATCCGTGCAGCAAAATCACCGGACGGCCTTCGCCCTGATCGTGATAGTTGACCTGCATATCGCCGAGGTCGAGCGTGTTGGCAATCTCTGGTGAGTCGCTCATGGTGTTCGCTCCTGTCTGGCAGCCGATTCAGAGGGCTGCGCGGGTTGAATTCAGGGTAGGGGTTCTGTCTGAAATAGAGCCGGATGCGTGTCATAGCCGCTTCAAGCCCAATTTCAGGCAAAACCGCCCCCGCTACGGCTCTCGCAAGCCGCAGTGAAGGGGGATCGGGGGAGGTTTCTTTTGCCTAATGCTAAGTGACGTTAATGGTCGCCTTAGCGAGCGCCTCTACTTAGCGCGCACCTTTACGCAGGGAAGACAGACTGACGTCGTCTGCATCCATACCTGCGGTGTTGGTGCTCCACGTATCTGTATCCGGGAAGAACACAGTGGCGTGGTTACGCTTGAAGTCGATGGTTACACCGGATGTGGTTCGCACATCACGGAAACCGTCTTCACCGGTGCCCGGGTAGGAGTGGAACTGGAACATCTTCCAGAATTCACCTTTCTTGTCGTACGCTTCGCCGATATGAATACGTGGATACTGAGTATCAACGTACAAAATCTTCTTCGAGTACGGGTGCTCATCCGGGGTGGTCGCTTCGATCACGTAGACTTCACGTGGCTCGTAGTTGTCCTTGGAGAAGTTCCAGTAAGGTGCTTTATCTAGATCAAGCGTTGGGAACTCGGCTTTCTGATCGTCCGCACCCTTTTTCCAGGCACTGTGCTTGCCGTGGGCTGAAGCCAGAATGTGGCGTTTGCCGATCAGCTTGTAGCCTTTGTACCAAGACGGATTCGCGTTGAAGATCTCGATATCATCGGACAGCTGGTCGGTACCACCGATTGGATCCATCCATGCGCCACCGGACAAACGGCGGGTACGGCGTACCGCGCGGATATAGGCCCAGATATCTTCCATTTTGTCGGAGTCATGACGGATAGAGAACGTACCCAGACCTTTGATATCGCGCGGTGCGGTCGCGAAGAACAGGGTGCGACTCAGTTCTGTACCATCACCGTCAGATGCGCTATCACCGGTCAGGCGGCCGTTCATGGTGTAACGGATAAACTTCCAGTTCTGGATACGTTCGATGCCGGAGTCGCCATCGATCATCACGTAAGCCACGTTAGGTACATTCATCACGTCGCCGCGTGGGTTACCGTAGTACCAGTTCCAGATGATCTTTTCGGCCGCAGCCGGATCTTTATCATCGACATTCGGGAACGGTGCTCCGCCAGTCCAGCCTTCTACCTGACGGGTCGCCGGATTGATTTTGGCGTTGCCGACATTGGCCTGTGAACGGGCAATCCATTTGGCGTCCATTTCCACTTTCTGGGAGTGCACCAGCGGCAGTTCTAAGCCACTGGTACGGATACGCCACTCGATTTTTTCAGTCAGTAGATCTTTGATCTTGTGACCTTCAAAGGTGTCTCCTGACAGCTGGTCGATATTAGCTGCGGTGATCACCGTACCTTCTTTTACTTCTGCTGCCATGGCCGCAGAAGCACTCATTGCCAGCAGGGAAGCGGCGATACTGCTGAGCAGTGTCTTTTTAAATTTCATAATCTTCACC
>JAGSHA010000226.1 GCA_023954795.1 Oceanospirillaceae bacterium
GATTGGCAAACCGGGCATGCGAGCAGTGCAGTCATCGAATCGTTGCTCATTCAGTCAGCAGACGGGCCAGAATGTTTTCGTAAAGATCGGATAGGGTATCCAGATCTTTCACACTCACGCGTTCGTCCACCTGATGGATGGTTGCGTTGATCGGACCCAGTTCAACCACCTGAGCACCGGTCGGTGCGATAAAGCGACCGTCGGATGTGCCACCAGAGGTGGACAGTTCAGTCTCAATACCAGTCACGGCTTTGATCGCCTGTTGGCAGGATTCGACCAGACTGCCCGCTGCGGTCAGGAACGGGTTGCCGGACAGAATCCAGTCGATATCCCATTCCAGCCCGTGTTTATCCAGAATATCGCGCACGCGTGCTTTCAGCTCGTCCGCGGTGACTTCGGTGGAGAAACGGAAGTTAAACGCAACGTCGATATGTCCCGGCACCACGTTGGTGGCACCTGTGCCCGAGTGGATGTTGGAGATCTGGAAGCTGGTGGGTGGGAAGAAGTCATTGCCTTCATCCCAGACTTCGGTGGATAACTCGGCCAGTGCCGGAGCAACCAGATGGATCGGGTTGCGCACCAGATGTGGATAAGCCACGTGACCTTGCTTGCCACGTACGACCAGAGAACCGGACAGGGAACCACGACGACCGTTCTTGATCACATCGCCCACGTGCTTGGTGCTGGACGGTTCACCCACGATGCAGTAATCGATCTTTTCGTTCCGGGCTTCCAGATGATCGATCACCCGTGTTGTCCCGTTAATAAACGGGCCTTCCTCGTCGGAGGTGATCAGCAAGGCGATGGAGCCGTTGTGATCCGGGTGGTGATCGATAAAACGTTCCAGTCCGGTCATAAAGGCAGCGATGCCACCTTTCATATCCGCTGCGCCACGGCCGTGCAACATCCCTTCATGGATGGTCGGCTCAAACGGTGGATAGGTCCAGCGATCTTCCGGGCCTGACGGCACGACATCGGTGTGTCCGGCAAAGCAGAACAGTGGGCCGTCAGTACCACGACGTGCCCAGAAGTTGCTCACCTCTTCAAACTGCAGGCGCTCGATCTTAAAGCCCAGTTTCTCCAGACGGGAGATCATCAGCTCCTGACATCCGGCGTCTTCCGGTGTGACGGATCGGCGAGAGATCAGGTCCTGTGCAAGTTCAATCGTAGGGGAGAGTTGGGCCATGTGAACGGATCCTGTAGTGAGATGGCAGCTAAGAAACTGTTAAGAATGTGCTTCAGAGTATAAAGAATAACCCGCCCTGTATTGCTACAGCGCGGGTTATCTGTGGTGCGTTAAGCTGCTGGCTTAGTTGTGCTTGTGCAGCTCTTCGTTCAGTTCGATCGCAGACTTGTTGGTCTTCACTTCGATGCGACCGTTCTGGGAGTTACGACGGAACAACAGGTCGGTTTTACCTGCCAGTTCGCCCGCTTTAACAACACCCACTTCGTTGTTCTGATCGTCCAGTACAGTGACTTTAGAACCGCCGGTCACGTACAGACCCGCTTCCAGGGTGCAGCGATCGCCCAGTGGCAGACCCAGACCTGCGTTTGCGCCCAGCAGACAGTTTTCGCCAACAGAGATCACAACGTTATTACCACCGGACAGTGTACCCATGGTGGATGCACCACCACCGATGTCGGAACCGTTACCCACAACAACACCCGCAGAGATACGGCCTTCAACCATGCTTACACCCATGGTGCCAGCGTTGAAGTTGATGAAACCTTCGTGCATCACAGTGGTGCCTTCGCCGACGTGTGCACCCAGGCGGATACGGGACGCATCGCCTACGCGGATACCTTCAGGTACCACGTAGTTGGTCATCTGTGGGAACTTATCAACAGAGTAAACGTGCAGCATACGACCCTGTGCGCGAGCCGCCAGCTGGCGTTTAGACAGGTCATCCATGGAAACCGCGCCTTCAGAGGTCCAGGCAACGTTTGGCAGCAGGCCAAACATACCCGCCAGGCTCAGACCGTGTGGCTGTACCAGACGGTGAGACAGCAGAGCCAGCTTCAGGTAAACCTCAGCGGTGGTTGCCGGTTCAGCGTCGGTTTCCAGAATGGTGACGAACAACGCCTGAGTGGTACCTTCCAGGATCTCAACGATCTCAGCCTGATCTTCAGCACCGACTGCCAGAAAAGCCGCTTCCAGTGCTTTCAGCTGAGATTCTTCAATTTCGATCGCCGCGTTGCCGCCGGTGTAACCGACTTTTTCTGCAACAGCTGCAATCATTGCATCGTCAGCGTTCAGCAGCGGAGCGTTGTAGTACACCTCCAGCAGGTCGCCCGCAGAAGATTTAGTACCTACACCCAGACCGAATGCAAAATTTGCCATGTTGTGACTCCAATAACCTGTAATTTAAATTTGATACGTTGCGGGTGCTTATTGACCCAGCAGGGATGCGTAATCAGCATCCTTAAAACCGACTGTGCGTACGTCACCGGTATCCAGCAACGGACGCTTGATGATGGCTGGGTTTTCCAGCATGACCTCAATCGCAGAGGCCTCATCAACGTTGTTCTTTACATCGTCTGGCAGTTTGCGCCAGGTGGTGCCACGCTTGTTCAGCAGCACTTCCCAACCCAGCTCGCTTACCCAGCTTTTCAACTGGTCAGCGTCCAGACCGTCTTTTCGATAATCGTGAAACTGATATTCAATGCCTTCAGCTTCCAGCCATTTGCGGGCCTTTTTGATGGTGTCGCAGTTCTTAATGCCGTACATCGTAATCATATGACTTTACCCTGTACTGACCGTGTTTACAGCGATTCAACGTATTTACGGATACGGTGAGCACCTTCGATACACTCTTCCAGCGTGGCAACCAGCGCCATACGCACGTAACCGGCACCCGGCAATACACCGTCGGTTTCACGGGACAAGTAACGACCCGGCAGTACCGTCAGGTTCTGTTGTTCGAACAGACCTTGTGCGAATTTGTCATCAGCGATGGGTGTTTTCGCCCACAGGTAGAAGCTGGCATCCGGTTTCTGTACATCCATCACCGGAGACAGAATCTCGACGACAGCATCGAACTTACGGCGATACTGATCACGGTTTTCCAACACGTGGTCTTCGTCACTCCACGCCGCAATCGAGGCCAGTTGATGCTGAACCGGCATAGAGCAGCCGTGGTATGTGCGGTATTGCAGGAAAGGACCCAGCAGTGCGGCATCACCGGCGATAAAACCTGAGCGCAGACCCGGCAGGTTGGAGCGCTTGGACAGGCTATGCATCACCACACAGTTTTTGTAGTCGTGACGGCCCATGTCGGCACAAGCTTCCAGCAACCCTACGGGTGGTTGTGCTTCGTCCAGATAAATTTCGGAGTAACACTCGTCCGATGCGACGATGAAGTCGTACTTGTCAGACAGTTTGATCAGCTTCTGCAGTGTTTCCAGATCAGTTACCGCACCCGTTGGGTTACTTGGTGAACACAGGAACAACAGCTGGCAGCGCTGCCATACGTCTTCAGATACCGCATCAAAATCCGGGATGAAGCCGTTTTCTGCCAGACAGTTCAGGTAGAACGGTTTGGCACCGGCCAGATACGCTGCACCTTCGTAGATCTGATAGAACGGATTCGGTGAGATCACCAGGGCCTCATCGCTACGGTTCACCGCAGCCTGAGTGAATGCAAAGATCGCCTCACGGGTACCATTCACCGGCAGTACGTTGGCTTCAGGATCAACAGAACCGGCCTGCAGTTTGAAGCGGCGCTCACACCAATCAGCAATCGACTTGCGCAACTCCGGCAAACCCTTGGTGGTCGGGTAGTTGGAGAGGCGGGCCATATTGTCGTTCAGACACTCTGCCACAAACTCAGGGGCAGGGTGTTTTGGCTCACCGATGGAAAACGCGATGTGTTCCAGATCGGATGGTGGCGTAACCTGCGCTTTCAGCGCGGTCAGTTTTTCAAACGGGTAAGGCTGCAGGAGGCTGAGATCTTTGTTCATCGAATGTCCTAATACACCTGAATGATGGGGCGCTGCTTTCGGCACGTAAATGCCAGAGCGTGCTCCGGAGTGCAGGTTTTCTGCGCACAATAAGGCCGGGAATTATACAGAATTGTGGCGCGGCGATTAAGTGCAAATCCGACTAAAAGGGTTGGGATTTTACAACTTACAGTTTGAGACCGTACGGATTGGCTGATCAGATCAGTATTTGCGGCGATTTTGGCGGCCTGAACGGCCACTCAATCATTGGTTTGCTATCCTGAGTGATGAGCAGATAAGGAGTCACAGATGCACTCAGAACTTCGCATGCATCCACGCATGCCGACAAAGCTCCCCGCCGAAATGATTTTATCGGAGGATGTGTCGGTAGACGTGATAATACTTAATCTCAGTGTGGGCGGGATGTTGGTCGAGGGAAGTGACCAGATGTTCCACGCTGTTCAGGCACATAAACCCGCGTTTCCGATAGAGGTGGATATTTATTTCGGATTACAGGCGTTACCGGTACGCAGCCACTGTCGATTGATCCATACCGTGCGAAAACGACAGGACCTGTATCAGATGGGATTTAAAGCACTCAGTATGGATGAGCAGTCCAGCAACTTGATTCGTCAGACACTCGACGACTATTCACTGACGCGGGCGTTGTAAGCCGCGCATTCCATTTCACGCATTTGATCATATACCGCAAATAGAGAGCGTTAAACGCTCCCTATTTGCCCATCCCTTCAAGCGGTTTTCTCGCCTCAGGCATCCAGATTCAACGACACTTCCGGTTTACGCCCAAGCATGGCCCGGCCGCCTTCGATCACCGTTAACATCGACGGCACGAACAGCAGGATCAGTACCGTGCCGTAAGCCAGACCAAATACAATGGACACCGCCATCGGGATCAGGAACTGGGCCTGCAATGAGGTTTCGAACAGGATCGGTGTCAGGCCGGCAATAGTGGTCAGCGAGGTCAGCAGTACGGCACGCAGGCGCTGACAGGCCGCTTCAATCACCGCTTCACGCACTTCCATACCGGTGCTGCGTAACTTCTTATAGAAGGTGATCAGGACGATAGAATCGTTAATCACGATACCTGAGAGCCCAAAGAAGCCAAACAGCGACAGAATGGTCAGATCAATACCCAGCAAGCCGTGGCCAAGAATAGCGCCGGTCAGCCCCAGCGGAATTGCGAGCATGATCGCAATCGGCCAGGTATAGGATGCGAACACCCACGCCAGAATGATAAAAATCAGCGTCAGCGCCAGGAACACACCCATCTGCATATCGGCCATGGTACGGCGTTCACGCTTGTTCGCGCCTTCAAAAGTGGCCTGAATACCATAACGGCTGGTAATCGTATCCAGCTCTTTGGCTTTGAGTGAGGCGATAATCTCGTTGGCGTTAGCCGCCGCTTCATCCAGATCTGCGGTGACATTAAGTGCCAACTGACCGTCTACACGCTGCAGGGTATCCAGACCTTGTTTGGCACGGAACTGCACGACATTCGCCAGCAAAGTGGTGCCGCCGTTGGGCAGTATGATTGGTAGCTGTTCCACTGCACGTAAGCGGTCACGTTCGGCATTGGGTAGCACGACCCGGACTTCGACCTCTTCCTGACCGGTATAGAAGCTTTGTACTTCGATACCATCAAATGAGGCGCGCAACTGGCGACCCACCGTTTGCAGCGTCAGCCCTGCAGCTTTACCCGCAGGAGTAAGTTCATAGATCAGCTGAGACTTACCAAACGGCAGATCGTCATCCACGTTAGACA
>JAGSHA010000364.1 GCA_023954795.1 Oceanospirillaceae bacterium
GATACACTTCGTTCCAGAGTCCGCGCACTAGGAGAAGGGGTAAATTTGGTGCAGGCACCCGCTCAGATTTTAGAGAACAAGATTCACCTGCCCTCTGCCTATCTGATCATTCCTATCTTTGCGCTGGCCAATGCGGGTGTGCCAATAGACTGGTCGAATATTGGCGGGATTGTGTTCCATCCAGTTGCAATGGGCATCGGGCTGGGACTGGTGGTAGGTAAGCTAATCGGTATAGCCGGATTTACCTGGGTTGCGGTTAAAGCAGGGGTCTGCGATTTACCTAAGGGACTGAACATCCACCACATCATCGGTGTGGCCTTTATGGGCGGTATCGGTTTCACCATGTCGATCTTCATTGCTGAGCTGGGATTTGCCCAGCATCCAGAGGATCTGTTGATGGCTAAAACCGGGATTCTGTTTGCGTCATTAACGGCAGGCCTGACCGGGTTTATCTGGTTATATATGACGGCCCAAAAAGAAAATCCATTGGACAACCCGCCGCCGATTGAAGATAAACCCGTGGATAATCAGTCGCTCACTTAGGATTATACCTTCCATCATAAAACAGCTTAGGTTAAGTCCTGAGCAAGCTCTCAGCGGGGGAGTGGCCTCTGTCATCACATTTAAGATGTGCTGGTAGAGGTGCTCTACCCTCTAAGCCCCATCCTCTCTAGAATGTTCTAGCAATCGGGATCTTTACGGATGCCTACAGGCAGACGCGATGTTCTAGTTTTGGTACTACATTCAGTTCTTCAGGGCATTTAAAATGGCTCTATCTCAACATCTTTTCAGGTGCCTGCCGTGACTGTATTGGCTCTACCCAATTTCCGTATCACCATGCTGCTTATGTTACTGGCTGGCTTATCCAGCCCAACCGCCTTTGGGGCTACTAGCTGTCAGTCTGACCGCGTAAAACTTCAGGTCTTAGGCAGTGGCGGACCGGAGTTGGGCGATCAGCGTGCATCCAGCAGCTACCTCATCTGGCTTGATGGAAAGGCGCGCGTCATGGTGGATGCCGGGGGTGGCAGTAGCCTGAACTTCGAAAAATCTCGCGCACAGTTCAGTGACTTAGATGCAGTGTTGTTTAGCCACTTACATGTAGATCATAGCGCCGACTGGCCCGTTTACGTTAAGGCCGGATTTTTCACCGGACGTGATCGGGACTTACCTGTGTATGGACCTTACGGCAATGCCAATCTGCCTGCTGTGGATAAATTTCAGGAAGCCCTGCTCTCTCAAGCATGGCCCTATCTAAGCAACTATCTGGATAACGCCGAACGCTCTGAATACAAACTGCCCGCAACCGTCATCAATGCCGACAAAAGCGTGTGGTTTCAGTCGCTGGAGCGAATCACTCTTAAAGCCCTGAACGTCAATCATGGTCCGTTACCCGCTATCGCATGGCGGGTCGAGTTAGCCGGATGTTCGATTGTCTTCAGTGGCGATACCAGTGCCAGCAGCGAGAATCTGACTCGCCTTGCAACCGCAGCCGATATGCTCGTCGCCCATAACGCCATCCCTGAATCCGCACGGGGTGTCGCACGCCGCCTGCATATGCCACCGTCACGTATCGGTGAAGTGGCCTCACAGGCCAACGTGAAAAAGCTGGTACTGTCACACCGTATGTTACGTACGTTAGAACGCGAACCGCAAACGTTGGATCAGATCAGGAAACATTACACTGGACCGGTCAATTTCGCCGAAGATCTGTCCGTGCACGACCTATAAGCCTGAAATTTAGCGTATTTATTCAACTTTAGGTTGATGCAAAGAGACGGATTCACTAGTCTGGAACGCTGAACTTTGCTAAAAGCCCCACAATAATTCGTGTTGGGGTGTGATTGTCCGAGGTAAAACCAATGCCAATTAAGATTCCTGACTTACTGCCAGCTGTTGATGTTTTGGGTTCCGAGAACATCTTTGTGATGACCGAAACCCGGGCTGCCCATCAGGATGTACGTCCGCTGAAACTGTTACTCCTCAATCTGATGCCGAAAAAGATTGAGACAGAGAATCAGCTGATCCGCATGCTCTCGAATACACCTTTGCAGGTGGGTATTGAGCTGCTTCGTATCGACAATCACGAGAGTAAAAATACACCACGCCAGCATCTGGACAGCTTCTATCGCGATTTCGATGAGGTGAAGGACAGCAACTATGATGGCCTGATCATCACTGGTGCGCCGTTGGGGTTGGTGCAGTTTGAAGATATTTCCTATTGGGAAAAGATCCAGACGATCATCCGCTGGTCACAGGATCATGTCACCTCGACATTGTTTTTATGCTGGGCCGCACAGGCCGCATTGAATGTACTTTATGATCTGCCAAAACAGACGCGTGATAAAAAACTATCGGGTGTGTACAAACACCGTGTGCTGAACCCACATGAGCCACTGACTCGCGGCTTCGACGATGAGTTTCTGGTGCCTCACTCACGCAACGCGGACTTCCCGGTTAACTTCATCTGCAATCACACCGATCTCAATATGCTGGCCTCATCGGAAGACGCAGGTGGATATTTGTTTGCCAGTTCCTGCCGACGTCAGGTCTTTGTAACCGGGCATCCAGAATATGATGCGGAGACATTGTCGCAAGAATACTGGCGTGATCAGGATGCCGGGATCTCACCGATTATTCCTGAGTCCTACTTCCCCAGTGATGATCCGGAAAACACCCCGGCCAATGTGTGGCGCAGCCATGCCAACCTGTTGTTCACCAACTGGTTGAACTACTACGTATACCAGATCACGCCGTATCAGCTGAACAAGGAGTCGTAAGACAACTCCGATCTGGGGAACGTTTGAAGGTGGGCTTAGAAGCCTGTTTCGCGAATAAACGTTCCCTGAATCCGCCGCCACAAACCGCTCAATACACTGTACGGCTCACCAACCAGATGCGCGGTTGCCAACTGCTCACGCAAAACAATATCCGTCGAGTTACAGCCTGACGCGGTCAGACGATAGATGCCCTGATCTGGCACTAGTTTTCCCTCTGCTGCCGGGTTCACGGCAATCGGTCCGCCGTATACGGATGCCAGATGCCCTGTACTCAACTCAGACAGAGCCAGTGTCTCTACTTCCGTTTGTGTACAGCTGAACGCTTCCAACTCGGGCTGATCGGGGTATAGAGCGACGGGCTTGTTATTGCTAAGCCGCCCTAAGGCACTCTCCTCAACCAGAATCTCGATGTGTAAAGCGCCCGGTTGAGCCAGTGTTAATAACGGTTCTTGCGCGGCGACCCAGAGCCCTGTTTGTAAACCTTCATTTAGCTCGGTCACCGTTGCAGAAAACGGTGCTTTAAAGATCAGCTTACTTTGCTGATCCTGAATGCGATGCAACTCTGAGTATGCCTGTGTCAGCCGCTCTCGGATCAGATCACCCTGCTGCATCAGACGCTCAGAGCTGGTCTGATGATCCAGCTGCCACTGTAATAAATTAATCTCTTTCTGGCTCTGGGCTTGTTCAAATGCCAGATCCGGTGATTTCAGAGTCAATAACACCTGACCGGCTTCAACCTGATCGCCCCTCTGCACCTGCAACTGAGCCACAATGCCCGGTGTCGTCGCGTAAAATGACTGTTGCTGTAATGGCTTAACCAAAGCGGGCGCCTGTACTGAGCGAGACCAGGGCCACAATAAGACAACCAACACACCCAGCAAGATCAGCAATGGAAATAACGTACGGCGCTGTGAACGAATTTCATGTCTCCTCTGCCACCAGACCAGTAACTCAGTACTGACCGGGCGGCCAATAAACCACACCAGCTCCAGTACCATCAGAAAGATACCGAGCAGTTTAAAAAACAGGTGATAGACCATC
>JAGSHA010000423.1 GCA_023954795.1 Oceanospirillaceae bacterium
GCCGGTAAAGTCTCGTTGTTCAGTACGGCCACTGCACGTCCGGCATTAAACAGTGCTTTCTCTACACTGTATAGCACCATATTACGCTGCTGCTCGGTACCACCTGATACCACAACTGTACCCGCCTGCTGACCGAAGCGACGCGCTTTGTCTGCCGCACTTACCTGAGACTGCTCAACAACCTCCAGATCACTGTTCAACAGGGCTTGGCTGGCCTCAATGATCATACCAGCAGCCACTGTGGCGTTCGTCAAGCGATCGACAACAATGAACGAGCCTGTGCCGTGATGCTGCTTATAGTCATCTGCGATAACCGGGCGTTCCAGTGTGATTTCACAGCGGGAAATATCATTCAGTCCCAGTGTATTCACTTCTGTTTTTTCCAGCGTATTCACATCAACACGGTGACGGATGTTGGTAACGCCACCGGCAATGGTAGTGGTCGCCAGCTTCACATCGTACTGACGTCCCTGCACCATTTCGGACTCAGACATCCAAACCAGCATCGCATCAAAACGACTCGTCACGTCCGGTACATCGTTGGAGTGAACCAGGACGTCACCACGGGAGATATCAATTTCATCTTCCAGAGTCAGCGTCACCGCCATCGGAGGAAACGCTTCTTTAATCTCACCTTCAAACGTGACGATTGATTTAACGCGACTGGATTTGCCTGATGGCAGCACCGTCACTTCATCACCTGGACGTACAATGCCGGACGCCAGTGTGCCGCAGTAACCACGAAAATCCAGGTTCGGACGGTTCACGTACTGCACGGGGAAGCGCAAACTGTCAAAATTCTGGTCATTAGCGATCTCAACCGATTCCAGTATCTCCATCAGCGGCTCACCTTTATACCAAGGTGTCTGCTCGGATACACTCACAACGTTGTCGCCTTTCAGCGCAGAGATTGGTGCGAACTGCACATCAGGCAGATCCAGATCTTTGGCGAATTCGATGTATTCTTTTTTGATCTCTTCATAACGCGCTTCGCTGAACTCCACCAGATCCATCTTATTGATGGCCACAACGGTGTGTTTGATGCCCAGCAGAGACACGATGAAGCTGTGACGCTTAGTCTGCACCTGCACACCGTGACGGGCATCAATCAGGATGATCGCCAGATCACAGGTGGATGCACCGGTCGCCATGTTGCGCGTGTACTGCTCGTGCCCCGGCGTATCCGCGATGATGAACTTACGCTTATCGGTAGAGAAGTAACGGTACGCCACATCAATGGTGATACCCTGTTCCCGCTCCGCCTGCAGGCCATCCACCAACAGCGCCAGATCCAGCTCTTCACCGGCATTACCGATGCGCGCGCTTTCACTCTGAATAGCGGCGAGCTGGTCTTCATAAATCATTTTGGAATCGTGCAGCAGTCGCCCGATCAGGGTGGACTTGCCGTCATCGACACTGCCGCAGGTTAAAAAGCGCAGCAGTTCTTTGTTTTCATGCTGATTCAGGTATTCCTGAATGTCGGATGCGATCAGATCGCTCTGGTGACTCATATCTGTATCTCTTCTGAAATCCGGTTGGTCTGTGCCTGATTAACTCGCTAACCCCTGGGTTAGAAGTAACCTTCCATCTTCTTCTGCTCCATCGAACCTGCACCGTCATGGTCGATCGCTCGGCCCTGACGCTCAGACGTCGTGGTCAACAGCATCTCCTGAATAATGTCAGGCAGCGTTGCAGCATCAGATTCAACAGCACCGGTCAGCGGGTAACAGCCCAGCGTACGGAAACGGACGTTCTTCATTTCAGGCACTTCACCCTCTGCCAACGGCATACGGTCGTCATCGACCATCACCAACATACCGTCGCGTTCAACGACAGGACGCTGTTCAGAGAGGTACAGCGGTACAATCGGAATCTCTTCCAGATAGATGTACTGCCAGATGTCCAGCTCAGTCCAGTTGGATAGCGGGAATACACGGATGCTTTCACCCTTGTCGATACGGGTGTTAAACGTATTCCACAGCTCTGGACGCTGGCTCTTCGGATCCCAGCGATGGTTGGTGTCACGGAAGGAGAACACACGCTCTTTCGCGCGGGATTTCTCTTCATCACGACGCGCACCACCAAAAGCCGCATCAAACTTGTACTTATTCAGCGCCTGTTTCAGGCCCTGAGTTTTCATAATATCAGTGTGCTTCTTCGACCCGTGGGTAAACGGGCTGATATCCATGTCCACACCGTCCTGGTTGACGTGCACGATCAGGTCCATACCTGCTTCTTCGGCCATCTTGTCGCGAAACTCGATCATTTCGCGGAACTTCCAGGTGGTATCTACGTGCATCAACGGGAACGGAGGAGATCCCGGGTGAAACGCTTTACGCGCCAGATGCAACATCACGGAGGAGTCCTTACCAACGGAGTAAAGCATCACCGGGTTTTCGAACTCGGATGCAACTTCACGAATGATATGAATACTCTCGGCTTCGAGCTGCCGAAGATGGGTCAAACGATGTTCCGGCAAGGATGACATTAATACACGCCCTTTAAATTAATATCGGTTGAAGCAAGAAACCCCATCCCGCCTTGCTGACGTTATAGAGTTCCGGTTTTAGCTGCGCATTATCGCAGCTCACCCTATAAAACAAAAAAGAATAAATAGAAATTTATTAATCACTTTTTAGAATATAGAGCTCAATTTGTGATCAGTATATAAGAATGTTCGCATTCAATCAAAAAGTAATAAGAAAATTTCAAATTATTATTTTAAGTTATATACAACACAGGCTAATATTCCGCTCGTTTATTAGTGACAGGTGTACCCATGGAATTTGCATACAGCTTTGCGGGATTGGTAGTCGGATTCATCGTCGGCCTGACAGGTATCGGCGGTGGAGCCCTTATGACGCCAATACTGATCGTTGTATTCGGTATCCCTCCGGTGACAGCCGTCAGTACCGACCTTTTATATGCAGCTATAACTAAAGGTGGCGGTATTTTCTCGTACGCCAGGAAGAAGCTGGTCGAGTACAAGATTGTTCTGTTGCTGTTGAGCGGCAGCCTGCCAGGCAGCTTACTGACCCTTCATTATTTGAAAGGGCTGGATGGCCTGGAACAGATCGAGCATTTGATGAACCTGACACTGGGCGTGTCGCTGGTACTGACCTCCATCGCTGTTTTCTTTCGCAATAAGATTCGCGCGAAAGCACTGGAGTGGCAGGACACAGCCTTTGCCCACCACGGTCGTCGCTGGCGTCCGTATATCAC
>JAGSHA010000080.1 GCA_023954795.1 Oceanospirillaceae bacterium
AGACTCTTAGCATAATGCGCGACACGACGACGTTCTACCAATCCATTGAAGCGTTCGAAGTACGATTCGGCCTCATTTAACCGCCCTTGATCAAGCTCAATGCTCGCTAACTCAATCATAGAAATTACACGTGAAGGGCTAATTTGCAGCGCACGCTCGAAGGCATGTTTAGCAGCAGCAGAATTATTGAGATTGTTGTAGCAACGTGCGAGGTTTTCAAAAGCTTGTGCGCGCCGATTATAAAACGGATCCTGAGTCGCCTGAGCCAACTCCTCACAAGCCTCTTCGTATCGTTCCGCCGCGTATAAAAATGCACCAAAATTATTGCGAATCATTGCTGACTGCGGTGCTTGATCGGTCGCCTTACGAAAATATTCTTCTGCTAATGCGGCTTCGCCTTCCAACTGGAAGACCAAAGCCAAACCGTTAAAAGCCTCGGCATCGGATGGAATTAACACCAGAGACTTTTGGAAGGATTTTTTTGCCCCTTGCAGATCGCCTGCCTGCAAGTACTCGATACCGAGACGGTTATATGCTGCATTCGCGGCATCGGCTCCATCTCCACCACGACGCACATTATCGCTACTGCACCCACTCAGCAGTATCAGCGTCAAAATCAGTGTTAGACGTAAACCGTTCACCCAGAGGCTCCTATTAAGGTTTGCTTATCTCCTGCGGAGAAACCTCTTGTATCACAGGAATATATTTTTGACTACGGCGGGTACGGTCCGCAACCTGCCCCACTAACTGTCCGCACGCGGCATCAACATCATCGCCCCGCGTCTTACGCACCGTTGTCAGCACACCACCGTTCAACATAACCTGCTTGAACGCCAGAATGGCACTGTCACTTGGACGCTCATATCCTGAATTAGGAAACGGGTTAAATGGAATCAAGTTCAATTTGGAAGGCAGTCGGCGCAACACCTTCACCAACTGGCGTGCGTGTTCCGGCTGATCGTTTACACCCGCGATCAGTGTATATTCAACCGTCGCGACACGTTTATCGTTCAGACCACTTAAGTAACGATTACATGCATCAATAAGTTCGTTAATCGGATAACGCTTATTAATTGGCACCAGCTGATTTCGTAATTCGTCATTTGGCGCGTGCAAAGACACCGCCAGAGAAACATCTGTCACCTCACCGAGCTTGTCGATCGCAGGCACAACACCCGCTGTTGACAAGGTCACGCGACGTTTAGATAAGCAATATGCGTTGTCTTCCATCATCAGATGAATCGCATCAACGACATTGTCAAAATTCATCAACGGTTCGCCCATACCCATCAACACTACATTGGTCACACGGCGATCCCCGGAAGGATCAAACGGACCAAAAGAGCGGATGGCGATACGAACCTGACCAATAATTTCAGCAGCAGACAGGTTTCGGTTAAAGCCCTGTTTACCGGTAGAGCAGAAACTGCAATCCAAAGCACAGCCTATCTGAGAAGACACACACAGTGTCGCCCGGCCATTTTCAGGAATTAGCACAGCTTCAACGCAGGAGCCGCCATCAGTACGGATAACCCACTTACGAGTACCGTCTTTGGAGACATTTTCGAGCACCACTTCCGGATCTCGAATCTCTGCGATCTTGCTGAGTTTTTCACGCAAGGCTTTGGAGATATTGGTCATCTCATCAAAGCTGGTTGCGCCAAGCTGATGAATCCATTTCAACACTTGGGTGGCACGAAAACGTTTTTCGCCAATCTCGTCAAAGAATGCTTCCAGCTTGGCCGGAGACATACCCAGCAGATTTACCTTAGTGGTGGATTCAGTCATAGAACTCAACTCAGTTATGTGTAAAGCAATGACCGCCCCGCGAACGGAGCGGTCTGTCAGCAATTACTTGCCGAAGAAGTATGCGATTTCGCGCTCTGCAGAAGTAGCAGAGTCGGAACCGTGTACTGCGTTCGCGTCGATAGACTCAGCGAAGTCACGACGGATAGTACCTTCAGCCGCTTCCTGTGGGTTAGTTGCACCCATCAGATCACGGTTCTGAGCGATAGCGTTTTCACCTTCCAGAACCTGTACAACAACAGGACCAGAGGTCATGAACGCAACCAGATCAGCAAAGAAAGGACGTTCTTTGTGCTCAGCGTAGAAGCCTTCAGCGTCTGCCTGAGACAGCTGCTTCATCTGCATATCTACAACTTTCAGATCCGCCGCTTCAAAGCGAGCTACGATCTGACCAATTACGTTTTTTGCAACTGCGTCCGGCTTGATGATGGACAGAGTACGTTCGATTGCCATTATTTCTAAATCCCCGAAAGTATTAAGGACATACCAAAAATTAAACGCGCAATTATACGCGAGGTTCATTGCAGTGAACAGCGCCATGCAATGTAAAAAAGGCCCGGAACATTCCGGGCCTTTTCATTAATCCTGCTCTTCGATCCAAGCCGCCTGTATGGCTTCCAGAATCTTTTCGCCACAGCGATTAGGGTCGTCGTCAAACTCATCCAAACCCATCACCTTTTCATAAAGATCGGGAAAGCTGATGGTCAGCGGATCCTGATCCGGATACTGCTCGCATAATTCAATAGCAATATCGATCACATCTACCCATTTAAGACTCATAACCACTCCCGCTTAGTGCCGCTCAGACACCTGATTGATCGTGTATTTAGGAATCTCTACAACCAGATCCTCTTCCGCCACAACAGCCTGACAGCTTAAACGCGATTCTGGCTCCAGCCCCCACGCCTTGTCTAGCATGTCATCTTCCAGCTCGTCAGATTCTTCCATCGACTCAAAGCCTTCACGCACAATCACATGACAGGTCGTACAGGCACAAGACTTTTCACAAGCGTGTTCAATCTCAATCCCATGCTGCAGCGCTGCATCACATACGGTAATACCCGGCTCAACATCTATAACCTGACCGTCCGGGCACAGCTCTTCGTGGGGCAGAAAAATAATCTGCGGCATTACTTCTTCTCCTCAATCTCATCGATCGTATGCCCCTGAAGGGCCTTCTGGATCCCATGATCCATACGACGCGATGCAAAGAAATCACTTTCATTTGACAGGACAACGATACCTTTCTCAATCGCGTCCGCATCATCACCATTACGTAACGCAATAAGCTGCGACATCTCGCTCAGCAACATCTCACGCTCATCTTGAGCCAGCAACTGATCGCCATCTGCTTCAATCGCCTGCTCCAGCGCAACCAATAAGCGATCTGCCTCGACCTGCTGTTCTCGCAGTCGACGCCTATCCAAATCGCCTTCCGCCAGGCTATAGGAATCCTGCAACATCTGAGCAATTTCACCATCACTCAAACCGTAGGACGGCTTAACCTGAATACTGCTTTCCACCCCTGTGGACAACTCTTTTGCCGCCACATTCAACAGTCCATCAGCATCCACCTGAAAGGTCACGCGAATCTTTGCTGCGCCTGCAGCCATTGGTGGTATACCACGCAAGACAAAACGCGCCAGCGAACGACAATCCTCAACCAGTTCACGCTCACCTTGCAGAACATGAATCGCCATCGCCGTTTGGCCATCCTGATAGGTGGTAAATTCCTGAGCACGCCCCACAGGAATGGCGGTATTTCGGTGAACAACCTTCTCGACCAGACCACCCATCATCTCCAAACCCAGCGAGAGTGGAATCACATCCAGCAGCAACATGTCACTGTCAGGCTTATTGCCAGCCAATACATCTGCTTGAATCGCAGCACCTACCGCAACAACACGGTCTGGATCAATGTCGATGTGCAGTTCACGATTAAAGAAACCCGATACTTGTTCACGCACCAGCGGGACTCGAGTGGAGCCACCCACCATGACGACATCCTTCACCTCTTCTGCACTGACGCCGGAGTCTTTCAGGGTGCGTTTACAGGCACGTAAAGTGCGCGCCACCAGTTTTTCAATTAACGCATTAAACTGGGCACGACTAACAACGACACTCCCTTTCAGGCCAGCGTAATCCAACAACGCAGTAACAGAATCAGCATCTGTTAAACCTTCTTTAACCTCTCTGGCTTTTTCGGTGAGATAACGTGCCAAACCGGTATCAAGCGTATCAACCTCAAGCCCCTGCTGTTCAGCAATCCAGGTCGCAAGCGCCAAATCGAAATCATCGCCACCCAGCGCACTGTCTCCACCGGTCGCCAGCACCTCGAAGACACCTTTATTCAATCTCAGTACAGAGATATCGAAGGTACCACCACCCAGGTCATATACCGCGATAATGCCCTCTGCGGACTCATCTAAACCATAAGCAACCGCAGCGGCTGTCGGCTCATTCAATAGACGCAGCACTTTGATATTCGCCAAGGTCGCAGCATCTTTAGTTGCCTGACGCTGAGCCTCGTCGAAATACGCGGGCACAGTTATAACAGCACCAACAATTTCTCCGCCCAGAGAATCTTCAGCCCTCTGCGTCAGCACACTCAAAATATCCGCAGACACCTGTACCGGACTTTTCTGCCCTGCCACCGTAGATATAAACGGCATGCTATTGTCGCCCGCGACAAAACGATAAGGAGCTTCTGCCCCCAATGCACGCACATCTTCTACGCCACGCCCCATCAAACGCTTAACGGAAACGATGGTGTTATAGGGGTCGAATGAGGCTTTTTCACGTGCCGCTGAACCCACTTCCTGACGTCCGCAATCCAGATAGCGCACAACCGACGGTAAAATATGCTGACCATCAGCATCAGGCAGCGTAACAGCTTCACCACTTTTCACGGTCGCAACCAGTGAGTTAGTGGTACCCAAGTCTATACCCACAGCTAATTTATGCTGATGGGGAGCGGCACTCTGGCCGGGTTCTGCGATCTGTAACAGCGCCATAAATCGTTTGCTCAGTCATCCAGTCGGTCTTCGAGGTTTTCAACTTCGAGCGCCAACTTCTCTAAAAACTGCATTTTTCTCACCAATGCCACCGCGGCCTCATAGGCCTGTGCGATATAGCGTTCTTCAAACTCTATACGCAGTCGCGCTAGCATTGCCTCAACTTCTTCGGACAACTCATCGAGCGCCTCGAACGGATCAGCCTGATCCGGGATCTCTTCCAACTGCTCACGCAGCTCCATCTGCTGCATCAAGAACACAGGATCTATCGCCACCGAGCTTTCACTCGCGGTATCAAACCCGTGTAACTTAAGAAGATACTGTGCGCGCGGCAAGGGTGTCTTGAGCGTTGTCACAGCTTCGTTCAAATAAGCCGTATATTGCTCAGACAGGCGTCGCTCTCGATCAGATAGATGGGCATGCCGATCCGGATGCAGTGTCTTTTGCAGATCTAAATATCGCTCAGACAACTTAATCGGATCGATTTGGAAGGAAACCGGCAGGGCGAACAGCTCAAAAAAATTCTTACTAATATCCATTGCTCTGCCCGGTATGGATTATACGTTGAAACTTTCGCCGCAACCGCATTCACTGCTTACGTTAGGGTTGTTGAATTTAAAGCCTTCATTCAACCCTTCTTTCACGAAATCCAACTCAGTACCATCAAGGTACAGCAGGCTTTTCGGATCAATGACGATCCGCACACCCTGAGACTCAAAAATTTCGTCCTCAGGTTGTTTTTCGTCTACGAACTCAAGCACGTAGGCCATACCGGAACAACCCGAAGTGCGCACACCCAAGCGAATACCAAAGCCATGCCCACGTTTTTCCAGATATCGCGCTACGTGCTGAACCGCAGCATCACTCATAGAAATTGCCATAAATTCACATATCCCGCCGCGGCTACCAACGGTAGCAGCGGCCTCATCAGTTACTTCTTATCCTGCTTCTCTTTGTAGTCAGCTACAGCCGCTTTAATCGCGTCTTCAGCTAATACTGAGCAGTGAATTTTAACCGGCGGTAACGCCAGCTCTTCAGCGATCGTTGTGTTTTTCAACTCTTCCGCCTGATCCAGCGTCATACCTTTAACCCACTCCGTTACCAGAGAGCTAGAGGCGATAGCTGAACCACAACCGTAGGTTTTAAACTTGGCGTCTTCAATCACGCCTTCATCGCTAACTTTGATCTGCAGACGCATAACGTCACCGCAGGCAGGCGCACCCACCATACCGGTACCTACGTTTTCGTCACCATCATTCATTTTGCCCACATTACGAGGATTCTCGTAATGATCGATTACCTGATCACTGTAAGCCATTGTCTGACCTCCTGATTTCTCAGCTAGAATTAGTGGTGAACCCACTCTACCTTGCTAAGGTCTACACCATCTTTAAACATATCCCACAATGGAGACAGCTCACGTAACTTGCTAACTGCTTCGCGAATCTGAGCGACAGCACGATCAATGTCTTCTTCTGTAGTAAAACGCCCGAAAGAGAAACGAATGGAACTGTGTGCCATTTCATCGTTCAACCCCAGCGCACGCAGCACATAAGAAGGTTCCAGACTGGCGGAGGTACACGCCGAGCCAGAAGAAACGGCCAGATCTTTAAGCGACATCAGCAGAGATTCACCTTCAACAAAGGCAAAACTAACATTTAGATTGCTGACTACGCGCTGCTCTTTGGAGCCATTGACAAAAACTTCTTCCATATCCGCGAT
This sequence comes from Oceanospirillaceae bacterium, assembly GCA_023954795.1. GTDB lineage: Bacteria > Pseudomonadota > Gammaproteobacteria > Pseudomonadales > Balneatricaceae > Pontibacterium. The sequence goes on from JAGSHA010000080.1 coordinate 6,543, forward strand.
GCCAGCAAGAAAACGATCACGCAGTCCGAGTGCATGTGCGTTGTCTTTTGCCAGATCTTCTTTTGCGATACGGCAGGCTTCACCCATGCCTACAATCTGGTGAGTCGGCAGAGTACCGGAGCGCATACCGCGTTCATGACCACCGCCGTGCATCTGAGCTTCCAAACGAACACGCGGTTTACGACGCACATACAACGCACCAATACCTTTAGGTCCGTAGAACTTATGCGCTGAAAAGGACATCAGATCCACTTTGGCAGCAGAGATATCAATGTCGACTTTGCCAGCACTCTGCGCAGCATCCACATGGAATATAATGCCTTTCGCACGCGTCAGCTCACCAATTGCCTGAATATCAGTAATGGTGCCAATTTCGTTATTCACATGCATCAGAGACACCAGAATGGTGTCTTCACGGATCGCATCAGCAACAATCTGAGGTTCAATTAAACCTTCGCTGTTTGGATCCAAATAGGTAACTTCAAAACCTTCGCGCTCAAGCTGACGACATGTATCGAGAACAGCTTTATGCTCAATTTTAGAGGTAATAATGTGCTTGCCTTTCTTTTGATAGAAATGCGCCGCACCTTTAATTGCCAGGTTATCAGACTCAGTTGCACCGGAAGTCCAGACGATCTCGCGAGGATCAGCAGCAATCAGATCAGCGACCTGACGACGAGCATTCTCTACCGCTTCTTCAGCCTTCCAGCCAAAAGCGTGTGAACGAGACGCAGGGTTACCGAAGTTACCATCCAGCGTCAGACATGCAGTCATTTTCTCAGCAACACGCGGATCAACCGGTGTCGTTGCTGAGTAATCCAGATAAATAAGCTTATTCATTCTGCTCTCCGAGCCTTCCCCTCTAAACTACCGCTTCGCCAGCTTCTGCCGGGCGAGTATCGGAGCCTACAATCATATTGTTTAACTGACGACGATCCTGCCGCTCAGCTACATCTTTCACATCTCTGCGGGCCACCAGGCTCGCGAGAGTAATATCACTCAGAAACCCGTGAATTTGAGTACTGAGGTCACACCACAAATGATGTGTCAGACAGACCTCTCCACCTTGGCAGTTCCCAGTATGCTTACAGCCTGTCGCATCAACTGATTCATTGACCGCATCAATGACTTCTGCCACATTAATACCGGCAGGTTCACGATTTAACTGATAACCGCCGCCGGGGCCGCGAACACTGCGTACCAGTTCATTGCGGCGCAGTTTCGCAAAAAGCTGCTCAAGGTAGGACAGTGAAATCCCCTGCCTCTCAGAAATATCAGCAAGACTGATCGGTCCTTTACCTTCATGTAAAGCCAAATCCAGCATTGCAGTAACGGCGTAGCGCCCTTTAGTTGTTAATCGCATAATCGTCTTCCATCGCAACCTGTCGGCGAGTGTGAGCTGATTATGCAATACCCGACTAAATCAATCAACTATTAGCTTGACTATTTTTGTCGGATAATTCAAATAAAAAGGGGCATTATTTTAACACGTTTAAAGGATCACTGGACAGATTCACCAATCTGCTCATCCCTGAAGCTTCTTTTGCACCGCTTTTAGCACACCGCGCAACACATTCACTTCAACTTTATCCGGTACCGCCCGCATCAAAAGCCGGCGCATGCGAGGCATCAATTGGCGTGGATTCTCAGGATCAAGGAATTCAATTTTGATCAGCGTTTCCTCCAGATGATCAAACAACCGCTCCAGCTCAGCATGATCCGCCAATTCGATATCCCAATCCGTACCCCAGGATGGCCGGTCACTCCCACCCGCCTGATCAGACTCCAACTTCAACTGCTCCATGCGCAGCTCATAAGCAATCACCTGCACAGCCGCCGCAATGTTCAGAGAACTGAATCCTTCAACCGATGGAATGTTCACGTGGTGATGACATAGCTGCAACTCTTCATTGGTCAAGCCTCTATCTTCACGACCAAACACAATCGCCGTCTTTTGCGGTGAAGGTACAACAATCGACGCCATCTCTCTCGGATTAACCAATGGCCACGGAATATGACGCTCACGCGCACTCGTACCCACAGCCAGTTGACAGTCTGCTAACGCCTCTTCCAAATCCGAAACAATCCGGGCGTTCTCCAAAATATCTAACGCTCCCGAAGCCCGGGCATCAGCCACTTCACTTGGAAACTCCTTTGGAGATACCAGGCAAAGATCGTCTAAGCCCATATTTTTCATTGCCCTGGCCACACCACCGATATTGCCCGGATGAGTTGTATTGACCAGAACTATACGTACCTTTTTCAACATATCTATTCCCAAACCGGCAATCTAAAGCGCAATATTTTAACAGAGACCCATTCAACTGTTCAGCCATCGGCCAAGCTCGGTTATAATTGACGTTTTCCGCTCTCTAACAGTTTGTAGGTTCTAAACGCATGCAACCCATGGTTAACATCGCCCTGCGCGCAGCCCGTATCGCAGGTGAACAGATCGCGCGCTCCATTGAACGTCTCGATTTGATCAAATCCGAAGACGAAGATGTCGCTAAATTCCTAAGCGAGACCTGCAAACAGGCCGAGTCAATTGTCGTTACTACGATTCAGAAAGCCTACCCGAACCACAAAATCATTTGTGAGTACAGCGGTACGCACGAGCCACTAAAAGAAGGACCAAGCTTCTGCTGGCACGTCAACCCAATCGACAGCCTGTCAAACTTCTCCAACGGTCTTCCAGCCTTTGCGCTCAGCATTACTGGCTACCAGAATGATCGAATTGAACACGCCATTATTCTAAACCCTCTGATTGGCGAAGAGTTCACAGCCAGCCGCGGCAGAGGCGCACAACTCAATGGTCGACGCCTGCGCGTTAGCAACCGCAAAACACTGGACGGCTCACTGATTGGCTCTGGCTTCTTCAACCGCACCAGCGACAAGCCGCATTTCAACGCTCACCAGGAAATGGTGAAGAACGTGACGCTGGCTGGCGGAACACTATACAACGGCGGATCTGCCGTACTTAACCTTGCCTATACTGCAGCCGGTCGCCTGGACGGGTTTTTCCAGCTTGGCCTGCACGAAAGCGAAGTAGAAGCAGGCACTCTATTACTCCAGGAAGCAGGCGGACTGGTTGCGGACTGCTTCGGCACCAACAAGTATCGTGAAAACGGCCACGTTGTAGCCGGCAACCCAAAAATGTTTAAGGCTATTCTGCAGGGACTGCGTCCAGCACTCACCCCCGATATGCAGTAAACAAAGCATCACTATAAAAAAACCGGCGACAGCCGGTTTTTTTATGTCTGAACCTAACTATCCCCCACACAAACGCATAAAAAAGCCCGGCAGATGCCAGGCTTTTTCAGAGCATCATTCGCTCTAATTATGCATCGTAAGGATTGCGCAGCACGATAGTCTCAACACGGTCAGGACCGGTAGAAACAATATCAATTGGCGCTTCAATCAACACTTCCAGACGCTTAATATAATCACGCGCTTCCTGAGGAAGGTCATCGATAGATTTAGCACCTACTGTTGTGCCCGACCAGCCACTCAGCTCTTCATAAATCGGCTCAATGGCTTCGTAGTCTTCACTAGCAGTCAAAGTGGAAACATCATTGCCCTGCTCATCTTTATAGCCGGTGCAAATCTTAATCGTTTCCAGACCATCCAGCACATCCAACTTAGTCAGACAGATACCGGAGATAGAGTTAACCTGAATCGCGTGTTTCAACGCCACCGCATCAAACCAACCACAACGACGTGCACGACCGGTCGTTGAACCGAATTCGTGACCACGTTCAGCCAGACGCTGCCCCACTTCGCAATCAAGCTCAGTCGGGAACGGACCACCACCTACACGTGTGGTGTAAGCCTTAGTGATACCCAGAATATAATCCAGGTACAGCGGACCAAAACCACTACCGGTAGACGTGCCACCCGCCGTAGTATTGGAGGACGTTACATAAGGATAAGTACCATGATCGATATCCAGCAGAGAACCCTGCGCACCTTCGAACATGATGCTCTCACCCGCCTTACGCAGGTCATGCAGCATCGCGGTTACATCAGCAACCATCGGACGCAGCTGCTCACCCATTTCCAGCGCTTCTTTCAGCACTGCATCGTAATCAACCGCTTCTACTTTGTAGAAGTGCTCCAGCTGGAAGTTATGATATTCCACCACTTCTTTCAGCTTCGCAGCAAAACGCGAGGTGTCCATCA
>JAGSHA010000209.1 GCA_023954795.1 Oceanospirillaceae bacterium
CACGTCGTATTCCCACGCGATCTTGGTCAGCTCGCCCAGTGTTTCCAGCTCGGCAAACTGCGCTTCGTCGTTGGCATCGTAGACAGATCCCGGACGTAAGCCGTCACCCAGAGAGAAGGACACATCGTAAGCTGCACAGATTTCACAGATATCACGGAAGTGGGTGTAGAGGAAGTTCTCTTCGTGGTGTGCAAGACACCATTTCGCCATGATGGAACCACCGCGGGATACGATACCGGTCATGCGTTTTGCGGTCATTGGTACATAGCGCAGTAATACGCCGGCGTGAATGGTGAAGTAATCGACACCTTGTTCTGCCTGTTCGATCAACGTATCGCGGAACACTTCCCAGTTCAGGTCTTCAGCAACACCGCTGACTTTTTCCAATGCCTGATAGATCGGTACCGTGCCGATAGGCACCGGAGAGTTACGCAGAATCCATTCACGGGTTTCGTGGATGTTCTTGCCGGTGGACAGATCCATGATGGTATCCGCACCCCAGCGGGTACCCCAGGTCATTTTATCCACTTCTTCGTCGATGGAAGATGTGACGGCAGAGTTACCGATGTTGCCGTTGATCTTCACCAGAAAGTTGCGGCCGATGATCATTGGCTCAACTTCAGGGTGGTTGATGTTCAGCGGGATAATCGCACGGCCTTCAGCGACCTCTTTGCGTACAAACTCCGGTGTAATCTCTTCTGGCAACTGCGCGCCAAAGCTATGGCCCGGATGCTGTTCTGCAACCACGTTGCCTTCAGCTTTGGATTTCGCCAGTTTCATGTTTTCACGGATGGCGATGTATTCCATCTCAGGCGTCACAATGCCCTGACGTGCGTAGTGCAGCTGGGTGACATTTTTACCCGGCTTCGCGCGCAGTGGCTTACGGGTCAGCTGGAAGCGCAGTTCGTCCAGACGCAGGTCAGCAGCACGGACCCGGCCGTACTCAGAGGTCAGCTGGTCCAGCTGTTCGGTATCTTCGCGCTCCTGAATCCAGTTAGCGCGCAGGGGTTCGAGACCATTGTGCAGATCGATGTTGGCTTCAGGATCAGTGTAAGGACCGGAGGTATCGTAGACGTACAGTGGGTCGTTCTTTTCGGCGCCAAAGTCGGTTGACGTATCGTCCAGCGTGATCTCGCGCATTGGTACGCGAATATCAGGACGACTGCCTTCTACGTAAACCTTGCGGGATTTAGGGAAGGGCTGAACAGAGTCGTTCGCAACCTTGGATACTTCACCCTGTACCTGTTTATCTGACATAGAACTACCACCTTATCTTTATGCTGTTGTTATTGTCGGGCGAGCTGATTGCAGAGGATATTCCGCCCGTTAGCGTGGGAATTACTATAGCGAGGGCAAATCTGGCTTGGTTAGGTCCAGAATCTGGTCCCCCTCAGGGCCAGAGTCATACGTCTTTACTGGGTTATTAGCGCATTAGAGATGGGGCCAGTCCTGAAATGTACGTGAGGCCAGACCCCTAAAATAAGGGGTTTTCGTTGTCAGTATTCGACAAATTGCTTAGTTTCAGTTGGATGTCAAAACGACGGAGATCTGGACGATGCAGTTGAAGGTATCCCATAAAATTACCTTAGGTTTTTCCTTTTTGGTGCTCTCGATCATGTTGGTCGGTGGTGGTGGCTTATGGGGTGCGGGTACGATCAGTCGTGGTCTGGATCAGGTCACTAACCAATCACTACCCACGGTATCGGGCAGTCTGAAGCAGATGATTACGCTGCAACAGGCGAATCTTGCCCTGCTGTCTGTGATGTCGGATGACAAAGATAAGACGTTTCGTGCGACCCAGCAAAAGCAGTTTAACGAGCAGATTAAGGTCTTTCAGGCGCGTTTGACCGAGCTCGCCGAGCAATATGACCTGTCGTTGGAGCAGCAACAGCAGTTAAAAGCCGCATCTGATACTGAAGCAAAGTTCTCTAAAGCTGCGCTTCAGGCGATGGCACTGCATGAGCAACGGTTGATGTTGTCTGAGCGAGTTCGTCAGAAAGAGAGTAGCTTTCAGCGTAAAACCGATACGCTCAATACCTGGGGACAAAAATACATCAACCAAAACACTGAGAGTGAAAGGTTGGTGCGAATCCGTAGCTTCATGCGTACAGCGAACGCGCATCGTACCCAGCTCATTAACTTCCGTCAGCATCGGGACATGCCTCGCTTTGATAAAGAGCTGAAGGGGAGTGAGGGTGAGTTAACTAAAACACTGGCTGCACTGAGCAGTATTGACCCGAAAGCCAAGCGAATCGGGCGTTTGGTGGATGATCTGGTAACTGACCTCTATGGCGATAAAGGCATGGTGGCCTTGTATCGTGAGTCGTACCAGAAAGATAAGCAACTGACACAACAGTTGGCGGCTGTTCACAAATTACAGTCGGAAGCACAAGGGGTCGTGGATGGGTTTATCACCATGTCTATGGACCAGGCCGCAAGCCGAAAAGCGGATGCTGATAACAGCTCTGATATCACGCAGACGCTGATTGTCGGTTTGTTGATTGGTAACCTCGTGTTGGCTGTAATCATTGCTACGCTGACGGTACGCAGTATTCATCAGCCTCTGCTAGCGACTGTAAAAAGTCTGCGATTACTGGCAGGGGGTGATATGCGCACGACGTTCGATTCAACCCGTAAAGATGAATTTGGTGATCTGGGCCGGGCATTGAATGAGGTGGTTGCTAACCTGCATGATATCTTGCAAGAGATCACCAACGGCTCAGAGCAGCTAAGTACGGTCGCCGAGAGCAATGCGGTGACCAGTCGTCAGACCCATCGTGCAATGGGTCAGCAGAGTGAGCAGCTTACGATTACCGCCTCTGCCTCTGAAGAGATGGAGTTGATGGTACAGGAGGTGAGTCAGTTTGCCCGCACGACACTGGATGCCGTGCATAACTGCGAACAGCTCAGTGTGGATGCGGATCAGCATGTGCAGCATACCGTTAGTAGCATTCAGCAGCAGGCGCAGGATATCTCACAGGCCGTTAATCTGAGTGATCAGCTGAGCCAGTACAGCAATCAGATTGGAACCATTTTGGACACCATCGGCGACATTGCCCAGCAAACCAACTTGCTGGCACTCAATGCGGCGATTGAAGCCGCGCGTGCCGGAGAGCAGGGCAGAGGCTTTGCGGTTGTGGCGGATGAGGTCCGCGAGTTGGCCCGCCGTACTCAGAACTCCACACAGGAAATTCAGGAGATGGTGGAGAACATGCAGAGCAGTATCGGCAAGGTTGTTGCGGTGATGCAGCAAAGCGTGGGGCAGAGCGAATCCTGTGTCAATTACGCTCACAGCTCCCAGCAAGCCTTGCTCGATATGAAGGATGCGATCGGCAATATTCGCAGTATGAGCACGCAGATTACGGAAGCTACCGGCCAGCAAAACGAGGCGGTGGAGGAGATGGCGCGCACGTTGGAGCAGATCAATGCGGCGGCCAGTGAAACGGCCGATGGCGCACAGAAAGTCTCTACTCACAGTGATGATTTATTACAAATCTCTCAGCAGCAGAAAGAACTGATCGGGCGCTTTATCGTCTGATCAGGATCCTATCCTCTCAATACTAGCAATACCTCGCTTCCAGCCACTTAGGTTTATTCCCTAAGTGGCTGGTACTAAAGGTTTAGTAAACCTGTGCCTAATCTATTCTCTGGCATAACCATATACTCGATTGATTCACGTATACTTTTATCCGCTTTTTGCTGCTTTTCACCCAGTGTGAACATGGCAGAAACGAATCAATCCGGAGCACCTAATGGCAACATCGCAGCAAGGTTCCTTTATCGATAGAATGGCCTCACGGGAATGGTTATCTACCATTATGCCGGGGCTGATGCTGTGTTTTGTGGTGGGTATGGCCGCAAAATTTGTATCTGAACACTACGGCGGTCCGACGATTCTCTATGCCCTGCTGATGGGTATGTCACTGAATTATCTGTCCGAAGAGGGACGTTGTGCAGCAGGTATTCAGTTTGCCGCTAAATCGGTCCTGCGTTTTGGTATTGCACTGCTGGGCGCGCGTATTACCTTTGAACAGTTGCTGGGTTTGGGTGTTACGCCCATCGCAATCGTCGTAGTTGGTGTCCCAGCGACGATTATCTTTGGTGTGCTTTGTGGTCGCTGGCTGGGTATGAGTAAAAACCAGAGTATCTTGTCCGGTGCAGCCGTAGGTATCTGTGGTGCCTCTGCGGCCTTGGCGGTATCCGCGGTATTGCCCCAGAACAAAGAGTCTGAAAAGAACCTGATCTTTACGGTTATCGGGGTGACAGCACTGAGTACTGTAGCGATGATTGCCTACCCATTGGTGGTAACAGGCTTAGACCTGAATCCTGCGGAAAGTGGTATTTTCCTTGGGGCGACCATCCATGATGTCGCTCAGGTTGTCGGTGCCGGTTACATGATGTCTGACGATATCGGTGACGTTGCAACGTTTACTAAGTTGTTACGTGTCGCGGCACTGGTGCCGGTCGTGGTGGTTATCTCTTTGCTGGTGGCCCGGAAAAAAGCCGATGGTGGAGAGTCCGGTAAATCATCGCTGCCACTGCCAGGGTTCCTGATCGCGTTTATCGTGATTGTGACACTGAACAGCACCTTGCCTATCCCTGAAGTGGTGACTACTGGGATGAATGAACTGTCCCGCTGGTGTCTGATTATCGCGATGGTCGGTCTGGGTATGAAGGCATCGTTCAAAGAGCTGGCGACGATGGGCTGGCAGCCAATCATACTGCTGGTCTCTGAAACGATCTTCCTTGCTGCACTGGTTGCGATTTGGTTGTGCTGCATCCGCTAGTCTGAATTTAGGGAGCCTGTGTACGGGGATATCATTGAGCCGTACGCAGGTATACCTCTCTCCTTGGTACACTCTCTTCCGCCTGATCCGAAGACCTTTTTACTCCGCTATCTTCCCGCCTGTTTCGAACTACACTGTATGCTAAACCCACCGTTATCGGTTCAATGCGTCAGTAAGGAATGGAGCAGTAGAAGGGATGAATAAACGCGTATTATTGGTTGATGACGAGCCTGCCATTGTCGCTGCGCTAAGCCGCACCCTGCGGAATCGAGGCTACGATGTGGTCGGCGCTCACTGTAGCTCCGAAGCACTTCATTTAATGGAAGTTTCGCCCGCGGCAGTTGTGATATCCGATTACCAAATGCCCTGTATGCGAGGTACTGAGTTACTGGGGCGTATCGAAGCGCGTTGGCCGGAAACAGTACGCATGATTCTGAGCGGATACGCCGATTACAATACGGTGATGGAAGCGATTGAAAGCGGTGTCGTGCATAAGTTTCTTGCGAAACCCTGGGACAATAAAGAGCTGCTTGAACAGCTAGAAGAAGCGTTTACATTTTATGACGGTCTCTCAGTCGATATAGCCGATACACCTACATCCACCCCCTCCATAAAACGCCCGATATTGGATCAGGTATCGGTATCCAACACCATCGTCACAGATCGGCTCACGCCGGAAGCTGTTCAGCTGAAAACCATGCTGGATACCGTAGTGGACGGTATTGCCACGGTTGATTCGCAGGGTGTTATGTTATCTATCAATAAAGCGGTTGATCGCATCTTTGGATACAACACAGATGAGTTAGTCGGTAATCATCTGGCTATGTTGGTGCCCAGTCGCCCGGAAGATAAATCTAACTGTGTAAAGTCAGATCTACTCAGCGATATTACAGGTGTTCCCAGGAACATTGCGGGACTGCGTAAGAACGGTGAAGCGTTTCCGATGGAGCTGTCTGTGACCCCTATGCAGATTATGGGACAAAAACGCTTTCTCGCAGTGATCAGGGATACCAGTCGTCGGGTGGCGGCCGAGCGCCAGAATCAGCTGTTGTTGAAGAGTCTCGACAGCTGTCAGGACGGTTATGCCTTGTTTGGTCCCGGTGACCGGTTACTTTACTGCAATCAACAGTTTCGCCAGCTCTACCAATCGTGTGCGACAGGTCCAGTCAAAGGCGTGACGTACGAAGATTTTTTTACAGATTGTATCAACAGCGGGCTCTACCCAGCTGCCGCCGAAGACCAAAGATACTGGTTGGCCCAACTG
>JAGSHA010000232.1 GCA_023954795.1 Oceanospirillaceae bacterium
CCTGTTCCAGCATACCGTGGAAGAAACGAGCGAAACGGTCTGCATCACAGGCCATGGATTCGGCGAAGCTGGTCACTTTTTCCTGTTCGGTGAAGAACAGACCAAACATACCGCCGACACGGCTGGTGGTGAATGGAATGCCGTTCGACATGGCTGCTGCTTTCAGGCCTTCCGTCAGGAATTCAACCTTAGCGGTCAGCTGATCATAGAAGCCCGGTGCAGAAATTGCGTTCAGCATGGCCAGACCTGCGGCCATCGCCAGAGGGTTGCCGGACAGTGTGCCCGCCTGATAAACAGGCCCCAGCGGTGCGATGAACTCCATGATTTCACGTTTGCCGCCAAACGCACCGACCGGCAGACCGCCGCCGATAACTTTACCCAGTGTGGTCAGGTCAGGTTTGACGTTGTAAACGGCCTGCGCACCCCCCAGTGCAACACGGAAACCGGTCATTACTTCATCAAAAATCAGCACAGTGCCGTATTGGTCGCAGACTTCACGCAGGCCTTCAAGGAAACCGGGCACTGGTGGAATGCAGTTCATGTTGCCAGCCACCGGCTCAACAATGATGCAGGCGATCTGATCACCGACCTCTTCGAACGCCTTACGCACGCTGTCGATGTCGTTGTGGTTTAGGGTGATGGTGTGTTCCGCCAGTGCCGCTGGAACACCCGGAGAGCTTGGCTCACCCAGAGTCAGCATGCCGGAGCCTGCTTTAACCAGCAGGGAGTCGGAGTGACCGTGGTAGCAACCTTCGAACTTAACGATTTTATCGCGACCGGTGTAACCTCGGGCCAGACGAATCGCGCTCATGGTTGCTTCGGTACCGGAGCTGACCATACGGACCAGTTCCATCGATGGCATGATTTCGCAGACCTTATCTGCCATCTCGATTTCAATTGCGGTAGGTGCACCAAAACCTAAACCGTTGTCCAGAGAACCGCGTACCGCGTCCAGTACGGCAGGATTGGCGTGACCCAGAATCATCGGGCCCCAGGAGCCGACATAATCGATATATTCTTTGTCATCTTCGTCATACAGGTAAGCGCCTTCGCCACTTTTGAAGAAGATTGGCGTACCACCGACGCCTTTAAAGGCACGTACTGGGGAGTTTACGCCGCCCGGAATATGTTTCTGAGCATCCTGAAAAAGTGATTCAGATCGGGACATGGTGGGGATTCTCTCTATGAAACTGTTGGAAATAGTTGGCTAAACCGGCGCGCTTGCTGCTCGACATCATCGGCGGCTAGCAGGGCGTGAACCACTGCCAGCATATCGGCACCGGCTGTAAGTGTTTGCGCAGCATTATCCACGGTAATGCCGCCAATCGCCACTGTTGGCAGCTTGATCTGTGCCTTGCTTTCGCCCAGTAACGACAGCGGTGCAGGTGTCGCATTCGGTTTAGTCCTGGAGGCGTAAAATGCGCCGTATGCGATATAGTCGGCTCCCGCCTGCTGTGCGGTGATTGCATACTCAAGGTTGGCGTGACACGTGGTGCCGATGATAGCGTCATCACCCAGCAGCGTCCGCGCTTCGCTGATCAGGCCGTCACTTTGCCCAAGATGGACACCCGCCGCGCCCGCCGCTTTCGCCAGGTGGGCATCATCGTTGATTACCAGTGGTACGTGGAACTGCTGGCAAAGGTCAACCAGTGCCCGTGCCTGACGCAATCGCTTTGTTGAATCGTCTGATTTATCGCGATACTGCACGATACGGGTGCCTCCCCGAAGGGCGGCTTCGATCCGACTGAGCAGTTCGTTGTCTTCCGGCATCAGTACGCTGTCCGTGATGGCGTAGAGGCCGTGCAGTTCAAATTTGGTCATTGGCGTAAGTTATTCCTGTAGGACTGCTCGATGTGGTCGCGGGTCAGAATACCCAGAACTCGCTGGTTCAGATCGGTCACAATCACCGCATCGAGTTCGGATTCATTCATCAGATCCAGCGCTTCATGCAATGTGGCACGATAACTGATCTCCAACAAGTCCCTGTGCAAGGCCGGAATATGGGCCAGATCGATGGTGGCCTGATCGGGTTTACGCGCGAGGTACGTCAGCAGATCGGAGGGATCAAGCAAGAAGCGTTCTTTGCCATCAATTAACAGCCAATGATGGGCTTCAAGGTTGAGCGATTTGGCGGTGTCTCTGTCGATTTCTTGCGGCACTGAGATAAAGTCCCGGGTGATCAGGCTGCTGACGGCAATTCCTGACATCGCTTGTGTGATGGGCTTGTAGTGATAATCCAGTCCCAACGCGCGGAGCGAAGAGACAAACACCGATGGCAGGCCGAACATGTAACGGACGGTCAGGTTACTGGTCACAATGGCAATCATCGCAGGCAGTATTATGTTCGGATTCCCGGTCAGTTCCAGCAGGGCAATGAGGGCCGCCAGTGGTGCATTAAGCAGGGCTCCCATCATCGCGCCCATACCCAGCATGGCATAGAAACCCACATGAGCGACGGGTTGATTGGTCATATGGTCACCGATCAGGCCCAGTGCACCACCGGCCAGCGCACCGACCATGAAGCTGGGGCCAATGATTCCGCCCGGTACACCCAGACCCAGCGTGATGGGGGTAATGATCAGTTTGGTCACCATCAGGCCGATGAGCAGGCCCAAGGCTAATTCACCGTTCAGCGCAGCGGTGAGTGTGTCATATCCCACGCCCATCAGCTGTGGGTATACCAGCGCAACACTACCAATCAGTAGCGCCGCAATCCCTAAGCGCAGTGACAGAGGGTGTTTACCATAGCTTTGGGTTTTGACCATGATGCGGTTAAACAATGCCGCCAGGCAGCCAATACAGAATCCCACAAACATGATGTAGGGGATCTCGTTCAGCGTTTCGACTTCCAGGATGGGTACCGCCAGATCGATCTCGCTTCCTAGGGTGAAGCGCACCATGATATCGGCGGCGACGGCAGCGACGACCACGGGCGTAAAGCCGACCACGGTGTATTCGAGCATGACCACTTCCATGGCAAAAACGACGCCCGCCAAGGGTGTATTAAAGGCGGCTGCGATCGCGGCGGCTGTGCCGCAGCCCACTAGAATACGCAGTGAATTATTGGGTAATTTAAACCATTGTCCCAGCAAACTGCTGAACCCTGCGCCGAGGTGAATGGCTGGCCCTTCACGCCCAACGGAGTGACCACTGATCAGGGACGTTGCCCCGCCAAAAAACTGAACCAGCAAGTTGCTCAACGGCAGGTGAGCCTGGTGGTAGCCCATACGTTCCAATACATGTGCAGGACCAACACGGCGCTGTTCGGGTCTCAGGCGGAAGAGGAGTAAAAATAGAAGCACGCTGCCCGCGGCTGGAAATAGAAAGCGTTGTATGGACGAGAGTGATTCGAAGTCCTCGCTCAGACCGCTGGGCAGCAGAAACTGTTGTGACAGATCCACTGTCAAACGGAACAGGATGATCAACAAACCGGTGGCTATGCCAGACAATAGGCCGATCACAACCAGCTGTGGCAGTGCGTCGACATGGGCCAGACGGTGGCGAAAGTGCTCTAGGGAAAACCAGTCTTTGATCATCTATTAGGCTTAATATCGCAGGATTAATAGCTATTATGACTGACGCTTTGTATCATAAACGCCCAATTTTAGGTACTGATGGATGAGAGGTCGTTGTGGTTAAAGTAGGTATCGTAGGTGGTACTGGATACACCGGTGTTGAATTGTTACGCCTTTTGGCGAATCACCCAGAAGCTAAAGTGGAAGTGATTACATCCCGCTCCGAAGAGGGTGTGCGCATCGCTGATATGTATCCGAACCTGCGCGGCCGCTACGATTTGGAATTTACCGTGCCGGACGTTGATACTCTGTCAAAGTGTGACGTTGTGTTCTTTGCAACGCCCCATGGCGTAGCGATGAAAATGGCTCCAGAGCTGGTGGACAAGGGCGTTAAAGTGATCGATCTGGGTGCGGACTTCCGTATTAAAGATCTGGATGTCTGGTCTCAGTGGTACGGTATGGAGCATACCGCACCTGAGGCTGCTGCAGCTGCAGTGTATGGTCTGCCGGAAGTAAACCGTGAGCTGATTCGCGAAGCGACACTGATCGCCTGCCCGGGATGTTATCCAACGGCGGCTCAATTGGGCTATCTGCCGTTGATTGAAAATAAGCTGATCGACCACCGTCGTTTGATCGCTGATTGTAAGTCCGGCGTGAGTGGTGCTGGACGTGGTGCAAATGTTGGCTCTTTGCTGTGCGAAAGCAGTGAAAGCATGAAGGCATATGCCGTTCCGGGGCACCGTCACCTACCAGAAATTAAGCAAGGTTTGTCCGCCGCTGCAGAGCGCCCGGTTGGATTGACATTTGTGCCGCACCTGACGCCGATGATTCGTGGTATTCACGCAACCTTGTACGGAATTTTGCGTGATCCGGTGGATCATGATCTGCAGAAAATGTTCGAAGAGCGTTATGCCAACGAGCCATTCGTTGATGTGATGCCAGCAGGCAGTCATCCTGAAACCCGCAGTGTAAAAGGTGCTAACCAGTGTCGTATCAGCGTGCATCGTCCGGGCAACCAGGACACTGTCGTCGTCCTGTCTGTGATCGACAATCTGGTGAAAGGAGCTGCCGGTCAGGCGGTACAGAACATGAATATCATGTTTGACCTGCCAGAGACCGCAGGTCTGGAACAAGTGGGTATGATGCCATAAGGCATCTTTAATACTTGACTGAATTGCTTGGTTAAGCTGATAATGTCCGCCTGACTAAGTAGGTGTTATTGCAAGATGATTGAAACAGTAGATCCAACTGCGGAAGCTTCAATGATGTTCACCGACGCTGCGGCGAATAAGGTGCGTAATCTGATTGAAGAGGAAGAGAACGATAACCTGAAACTGCGGGTGTATATCACCGGTGGTGGTTGTGCCGGTTTCTCTTACGGCTTTACCTTTGATGAAGCTGTTGCCGAAGATGACACCACCATTGAGCGTAATGGTGTAGAGATGGTCGTGGACGCGATGAGCTTCCAGTATCTGGTCGGGTCCGAAGTGGATTACAAAGAGGGCTTAGCGGGTTCTCAGTTTGTGATTAACAACCCGAACGCAACAACCACCTGTGGTTGTGGTTCCTCGTTCTCTATCTGATCCCCATAACGGGATGGTCGTCCGATCATCCCGCTCTTTATTTCACTTCTGAAAGACCCGCGTTATCTATGCCGGGTAAATTGCACCCAAAATGCGTTCCCCACGTGCGCCGGTTACATCCGGTAGGTTTCCGCTCAGGCCGCTGAGGGTTTGTTTCGCCAGCCAGGCAAAAGCGCAGGCTTCGACCCAGTCGGGGTGTAATCCCAGAGCATCTGTTGTGTTGACCTTAATGGGGCTCAGCAGTTGTGACAGGCGCTTAAGCAGCGTCTGGTTATGACTGCCGCCGCCACACACAAAAACGTCTGAAACGCCTTCTGGTGAAAATGTACGTATCTGATCACTGATGGTGCGGGCGGTTAGCTCCAGCAAGGTGGCTTGCACGTCTTGTGGAGCTGGGGCGCTGCTGCGGAGCGTAATCTGTTCCTGTAGCCATGCCATATTAAATTGTTCGCGGCCGGTGCTTTTGGGTGCGGGCTTGCTGAAATAGGGCAGGCTTAACAGCTGATCTAACAGCTGGC